>JAYVIV010000279.1:0-3190 GCA_043769985.1 Arcicella sp. | reverse complement strand
TTATTTTTAATGGCAACTTTTGCAAAATTTGTCAATACATCAAGCACTGCAATTATCTTGGCATTTTGTTGAATTTGATGAATATAATCATTCGCAACGTTTACTAATTCATTAAAAATTCTTTGTTCAATTACGTTAATTTTATCCTCCGCACCCAAAATGGTTTCTTCGTATTCTTTGAGTTCGGGCGTAATGTATCTTTCCGCATTTACGAGCGTTTGTTTACGAATCCAATCTTCGGGTACTTTGTCTTTATGAGCATTGGTCACTTCTAAATAATATCCAAAAACTCGATTAAATGAAATCTTCAAAGAAGTTATGCCAGTACGTTCAATTTCACGGTTTTGAATTTGCATTAAAAAGTCCTTTCCCGTGAAAGCAATAGATAAAAGGGCATCCAATTCTTCATCAACACCCTGCCGAATCATACCGCCTTGATTGCTCAAAAGTGGTGGATCATCACGAAGTTCTTTCTGTATTTTATCCAATAAAAATTGGCATGGATTTAGTTGGTCGGCGTATTTAAGAAGAATAGAAGCCCCCCCCGCCCCCAGAGGGGGAGCTTTCGACTGCGATTTCGGCTCTTCAACTTTATCTTCTGTGCTTTCAACCTGTTGTTTTTTATATTCTGGATTAAGAACCTCATTCAAAAAATCATCACTACTTATCTCATTATGTTCAGTATCATCGTCGAAAACTCCCCCTCTGGGGGTCAGGGGGGCTTTATCTACTTCTGAACGAAATCCTCCCATAATTTCTAAAGGCTTTCCATTGATTAATTGCCAACGAATTGGTTCAATGTGAAGTAATGCTTTTTTTAATGCTAATAATTCTCTTGGATTAATTCTTCTAACGGCAACTTTTGAGATAAGTCGCTCTAAATCACCAATTTGCTTTAAATGAGATTCTAAACTCTCTCTTAATTCTTCATTCTCTTTAAAGTATGATACGGTATTTAATCGTTCTTGGATTTGGGACTTTTCTTTGAGAGGCAAAACCAACCATTTTCTCAATAATCTTGCTCCCATCGGAGTCATTGTTTGGTCGAGAATTTGAATCAATGGAATTCCACCCTCCTGTTGTGCCGATACTAATTCTAAGTTCCGAATCGTGAATTTATCTAACCAAACGTACTTCTCTTCTTCCAAACGATTGATGCGAGAAATATGCCCTACTTGCTTGTGTTCTGTCTCGGATAAATAGTGCATAATCACGCCAGCCGCAATAATTCCTTCGGTCAGAGATTCAATGCCAAAACCTTTTAAATTGTTGGTTTTGAAGTGATTAGTTAATAAGGGATAAGCAAAATCGTGCTTAAAAGCCCAATCGTCTAAGCCAAAAGTGAGATATTTATCGCCAAAAAGTTGAGTATATTCCTGACGATTTTTCTTACAAAATAAGACTTCAGAAGGGGAGAAACTTTGTAATAATTTCTCAATATAAGACACATTTCCTTGCGAACACAAAAACTCACCAGTTGAAATATCTAAGAAAGCAATGCCCACAACTTCCTTTGAAAAGGACGAAAAACTGATTGAAGCCAAATAATTATTTTGCTTCATATCAAGTACGTTATCATTATACGAGACCCCTGGCGTGACTAATTCGGTAACTCCTCTTTTCACAATTCCTTTTGCCGTTGCGGGATCTTCCAACTGGTCGCAAATTGCCACACGCTCGCCCGCACGCACTAAGCGGGGAAGATAATTATCCAAAGAATGATGAGGAAAACCAGCCAAATGATCATCGGCATTTCCGTTATTTCTGCGGGTAAGTGTAATGTTCAGAATCTTAGAAGCACGAACGGCATCTTCCCCAAAAGTTTCATAAAAATCTCCTACTCTAAACAACAATAATGCCCCTGGATATTTTAATTTTATCTGGTTATACTGCTTTGAAAGGGGCGTTTCGTGGGATTTTTTCTCTTTTGTTTTATCGTTGGGGTTATTTGAAGGTCTTGCCATTTGGGGGAATCAGAAGGGAATTTTCACCCTTTATTTACTTGAAAATTATACATTGAACATTGCAAATTGAATATTAAAATTCAATTCTAAACAAAAATACAAATGTCAAGGCAAAGAGTTCATAAAGTGTGGGAAAAGAATTTGATGCAGAAATATTTTGTTTGGGCAACCCCGTCTATGCGACTCAGTCTGAATTTGGATTCGTCAGATTGATGGATTTTTTGGATTGTTCATCGAAATTTAATCCAAAAAATCCTCTAATCCCTCGAATCCAAATTCAGACTGAGTCGCATAAACAAATACTTTACAAATTCTTCTTGTGCAAAATACTAACCGCTGACCCTTTCGCCATAAACACACTATCAGCTTCATTCTCATTCAAAAAGGCAAATTGTTTTCCGTATAATTTCTCAAAATCACACTCAATTTTATAGCTTTTGACCTTGTGAATTTGCCAAGATTGATGCTCAACGCCGTATTCAAAAGTAGTTTTATCGCTATATTTTGCATAACCCCAATAATGTTCGGCAATGAATTGTTCTTTGCTTCCTTCAATTAATGGAGATGTTGTTTTTTCAGTGGTTGCTTCTAACTTATTCCAAACGCCTTTAAATTTCCAATGATAACCCAAATTAATTTCATTTTCGGTTTCATTATGAAAATGTCTCATCGGTAAGGTTACATATTTTTCACGGTATAACGTATTGGCAACCAGCGTAATAGCTAATTTTGGTACAATTTCTTTAATAAAAACCGCTCCTCTTTTCCAGCTATTTCCATCTTTTACCCGTACATAAAAACGAAGATTTACCTCCTCAAAATTCACGTGAAAAGGAAAAGATATGCCTAAAATTTTCGTTTTTTCAAACATAAAACCAATTACGCTAACGTAACAAACGCCATTGAAAAAGTCTAATTCTGTTTTTGGGGGTAGATATGGAAGTAAGATTTTAGGGTCAATGACGTAATTCGCCATGATTAGATTATTCCATTCAGCGGTTAAAAATTTGTTTGGCATGATGTTTTAAATATTGATGATATTCAATGAAACAGTATCTATCCAAAAGAGTTTACAAATAGACTGAAGTGATACTTTTGAGGATTAACAGTATATTTAATTCAAATATCTTAGGAACGGGAATTAAATAAGTTATCCAAATCTATACGAAGTAATTTTTGAACGATTTGAGGTCTAAAACCGCAATTTAGCATCGCTAAATGAGGAT
>JAYVIV010000278.1:0-6514 GCA_043769985.1 Arcicella sp. | reverse complement strand
ATCCTCATTTAGCGATGCTAAATTGCGGTTTTAGACCTCAAATCGTTCAAAAATTACTTCGTATAGATTTGGATAACTTATTTAATTCCCGTTCCTTAGATATTGCAATATTTCTAACTGCAATTTCAATTCTACAAAGATTTTAATTTAACAAAAATACCTCCAAGGAACTGAAATTAGACAACTTATCCATCTCTACTCGTCGTTTTTGAATGTTTCTTCGTTACTAAAATCGTTCAAAAATCACTTCGTATATATTTGGATATACTAATGTGACAATGGTTCTCGGTTTTTCTTTGGGTATGAGGTTACCCAGAGGACCACAGAGTTAAAAAAAAAAGATTCACAGAGTCTTCCAGAGGTGTTTCCTCTGTGGTTCTCTAAATTTTTATCTGCGGCAGGCGTTCCTGTGGTTCTCTGTGAAACCTCATACCCAAAAACCATTCTCACTTTGGTACAACTTATTTATTTCCCGTTCCAAAGGAAAAACTAAAGATTTAATGTTGAAGCAGTTTTAGGTGTAATGAGAATTAATAGACAAATATTTTCTGGCAAGATTCTTGAATATCGTCAATGATTGTAATAATAATTGTACAATCTTTTGCGTTAAATCATCAATTAAAAGCACACATGAAAAGAATCAAAATATTTGCTCTTGCTGCCATCGTTTCAACAGTATTCTTTCAAGGTTGTAGGACAGCTCAACAATCACAAATTATCACTCAAACTGAGGAAGAAATTGTGATAGTTTCTGAACCAGAAAAGATTGTGGAACAAGGAATTAGCTTTTATGAGGGTAATCTCCAAGCCGCATTTGAAAAAGCAAAATCCGAAAATAAATTAGTCTTTGTGGATTGCTATACCACTTGGTGCGGCCCTTGCAAAATGCTGAAACAATACACGTTCAAAGACGTTATTTTGGGCGATTATATGAAAGAAAATTACGTTTCTTTGGCAATCGACATGGAAACAACCGAAGGAGAAGCCATCGCCAAAAAATACGGAATAGAAGCCTATCCAACGCTGTTATTTTTGGATAAATATGGAAGAGTAGTCAATCATCAAGTAGGAGGAATTGGAGCAGAAGCACTTTTAGCAAAAGCCGAACAAACCGTTCGCAAAAAGATGTAGCACTTAGTGAATAGTCTAATTATACGAAAGCCCTCAAATTTCTGAGGGCTTTTTTTTGTTACTTAGGAATGGGTAAATAATAAGTTGTAATGGTTGTTATGAATTATTTCGTTGATAGTTTGATGGCATTTTGAAGGGAATAGCATCGGGCAACGGTTGTCGGGCAACGGTTGTCGGGCAACGGTTGTCGCTATTTACCGAAAAATACCATCGAAATATCAGCAAAAGAAACTTAGAAGCCGTTATAAGTAATCAATGTAATTGAATTTGCATATCTTATTTTTTAGTACAAAAATACACATTTCAATTCATCAGCCTAATTTAAGGGTTGAGCCTTGGCTATTAATTAAGGTTATTGATGTGCTTCTTTTTTCCTTTTTCTTGACATCTTCCCATTCTTTTACACCATTGATTGTTCTACAATCTCCTGAATATATAATTACCGTTCGCTAAATTGTGTCTATGGTATATGAACTCTTAAAATCAATAATATTCTCCACAAAAAAGCCTCTCCATCGCATGAGGAGAGGCTTTTTAATTTAGTGTATTAATGATGAAGGTAATGTTGGATATTTAATTTCGTAATCATCATTTGGTTTTGGTTTCCTAAATAAGGCTCTGAAAGTATTTCTCATGTAAAAAATATCTTCTACTTTACTCTTTGCCATTCGCATGAGATAATCATTAAAACCGTCATGAATTGTTCGGTCAAAAACATTACGAAGTAAAACAATATCATCTTCGTGTTCACAGAAGTTATGGATTGAATACATCGTGAATCCTCTGTCGTTGGATTGAGCGTTGTATAAAACCAAATGATAGTCTTGTTCATGGATGAACGAAACAACTTTATTCTTAGAATAATTATAAAACATATTATTGGTATCAACCAATAAATCAAGGATTTCAACCTCATTATTGGTTACGCTGAGATTGTCGGTTACGTTATTATTTTGATTTTCAAAGTTCATCTTTTTTAAATTTTGTTGATGTTTGACTAATTTTACCTATTATTTGTTTGAATTTTATGATTTAATATAACAATTCCAAGTGATTGTATATATTTATTTTGTTTTTGAGGGTTTTAATAGAAAACATTAAAATTTGCAAATTAGTAACAATTGTAAAAGATAAATTTTGTGGTTTAAATAAACATAAGCGGAAAAAGTACAATTTTTGCAAACTTGGATTCCCAAAAATCATTTTCAAGAAATTGTGTGTTTTTTACAGAAAAATCAGATTTTGTAAACCCCACTTCAATGAAAAAATATTTATTTTAGATTAATCAAGTCATTTTTTAAGGTGAAATACCCAAGTTTGAAAAATAGCCTTTTTAACAAGAAAAATATTGATTTGTATAAAAGAGCTATCAATAATCAACAAATCCGTTTTTCGTCTTTCTTTTTCACGGTTTCGTCTCATTATCAAATGAATGTCAAAAAGTAGTTCTAAATTTGAAATCATAAAACGATTAAACCTATTTATAGAAAGATAATAAGTGAGTAGGTTTTTTTTAGATACATTGAATCATTTAACCCCAAAGTACAGTAGCATAACATTTTTTGTGAATCATCAATCTTCTTGGAATTATTCAATTATTATTAGGTAAGAAATTATCTTAACACACCATAAAATTTTAAAATTATATTGAATTACAAAATCATCAGCAAACAAAAGAATTTTAATTGAGAAGTTTAAAGAGGTTTCACAGTAAAGCCATTCCGATTTTCGGGGTGGCTTTCTTTATTTAATGAACTATATAGATAGGTGTTTGGGTTTAGGGGTTGGGGGTTTGCATTGCAATCCCCTATATTTTAAATTTCAACAATTAATACTATTTCACAATGGAAAAAATAACAGCATTATACACTGCCGAAGCAACGAACACAGGCGGGCGTAAGGGACACGTAAAATCATCGGATGGAATCTTGGACATGGACGTTTCGATGCCCGCTGCTATGGGCGGACACGGTGGAAAAACCAATCCAGAACAATTATTTGCGGCAGGATACGCCGCTTGTTTCAACGGAGCAGTTGGGGCAGTTGCCAAGGGAAGAAATGTTGTCGATGTAGCCATCACCGCAAAAGTAGGCATTGGTAATGACCCCGCAGGTGGTTTTGCTCTGACGGTAGAATTACACGGACATTTCCCAAATCTTTCACAGGAGGAAGCTATGCACGTGATGGAAGATGCACATCAGGCTTGCCCGTATTCAAAGGCAACTCGTGGGAATATTGAAGTGACGCTTTCGGCAAACTGACGGGAGGAAGGGAAGTAAGGAGGAAAAGAGAAAGGGAAGAATGGAGGAATTTAATTTCCTGCATTCCTCCCTTTCTCTTTTCCTCCTAAAAATCATTCAATAATTAATTTACTCGTAACCGTCTTATCTCCCTTTTTAACCCGCAAAAAATAAACCCCTTGCGAGAGTCCCTCCGCTTGTGCTTGCTCGCCTACATACATGAGCGAACATTCCCGCCCAAAAGTGTCAAACAACTGAACATCAGCACTTTTCAGCGTTTTTGGTAAAATAATTTTGAACTCACCTTTGCTTGGATTTGGGTAAACTTTCACTTGCTCCTCTCCTATTTCTTCATTGTTTGCCAAAGGAATTAAAATGCTGATGGTCAAGGCATCCGATAGTTTTGTACAACCATCATACGTTACATTTACTTTATATTTTCCTGATTTATTGGCTTCGTAAGTTGCCTTGGTTTCGTTAGGAATATTGGCATCATCTTTTAGCCATTGATACGCCAACCCCGTACCTGAATTGGCAGACATTTTAACGGTGAAGGGTTCGTACACTACACCCTTAATATCCGTTGAAATGGTGGCTTCGGGCAACAGTTTTGTGATAATGGTATAGATGTTTGAGTAACCCATCTGCGGACATTTATCATCTCGAACGCCCACCCGATAATCTCCCGCCTGTGAGACTTCATAAATCCCCGTTGTGGCATTTGGAATGTCTTTTCCATCCTTTTGCCATTGAAAAAATGTGCCGTTGGTTTTAGAAGCAATAGTGGTTTTTTCCCCATCACAAAAGATAGATTTTGGGGCGGTTACTTCGGCAGTTGGCAGGGTGCGGATATTGACTTTTAAGGCGTTTGAAGTAACCGAATTTTGACAAAGCTCATCCTTTGCCACAACCGTATAAGTCCCAGATTCACCAAAATCGTACACGGCATCTTTTACATTTGGAAGGTCTTGACCGTCTTTTTGCCATTGGTAAGTGATTCCTTCTTGTTTTGGGATGGATAGTTTTACTTTTTCAGTTGGGCAGGCTTCGGTCTTTCCTGTGATGGTTAGGGTGTTTAGATCTTCGCAAGGGGTAATTTTACGTAAATGCATAGTCGATTTATCTCCTTTTGGAATAAAATAATTATAAGTTAATTTTCCTTCATAAAATCCAAAGTCTGTATGACCAACAGAAATCTCTAATGGAATATCATAAAACCATTTCACTGAGCCATCTGCATTAATACCTGATACTTTTCGACTTGAATAATTTACAGGGTCATACTGTTCACTAAAAATAACATCGTTTCCTTGCGTGTCTTTAAAAATATCTTTGTAGAAATTATAGACTCTACCCTTTGCATTATCCCACATTATTTTGCCATCACTATATCTGATTTTTGCTAATTTATTCAAAACACCATCTTTGTGAAAGTACAGAAAACCATCTATGTAACTCCAAGTATAGGTGTAGAAAAAGAAAGAGCTTGTCCATTTAAGGTTTCCATTAATATCGTATATTTTAGCTTTTTTATTTTCTGAATAATCACCTTCCGAAGATATTTCTAAAAATGTGTTATCAGGTTCCATATAAATTGAATTCTGATAATAATAATTGCCATTATAAATGGATGTTCCAGTATTTATTTGCTTCTGCCAAGAATCCTTTAGATTGTCAAATCGAATTACCCCTATCTTGTATTGCTTAACTTCGTTGTTTATTTGTGGAAGAATAATATTATACATTAAATCTTTTTCATCTAAAATTTTTACGTTGAAAAAGCTATTTGGATTAAAGAATTTTTCATCTGAAAGTATACAGTTTGATTTAACAGTATTTATATTACCAACACTATCTATTCGGGTAAAATATATTTCTTTGTCTTTTAAATAAGTAACCAACATATATCGACTGTTCATAGCTCTAACAGTTACATATTTTTCATAAGTATTTTCAGGAATAATAGATTTTACTGGTACTTTGGCAGTCACTTTGCCTGTTTTATCAAACTTAAAATATTCTTCTTTGTCATATCCTCGAAAATTTATACCCCAACCACCATTTTCATTAATATTACTTCCAGTAAAGTTTGCATTAGACAGTATGGTAGTATAAGCAACTGGTTCAGTAATATATTTTAAAACGCCATCTTTTCCAATACAAACTATTCGAGATGAAAGATTATCGTTTTCAGGAATTATTCCAATGTAAGGGGCATCATTATTTATAAATAATATATATTTATTTTCATTACTTTTATACTTCCACTCTTGTTTTCCGAACGAATCATATTTTGAATAAGAGAAATCATTATTAAATTCTATCCAACCATCTTTGCACTTCACTATCGAATACTGTTTTCTTAAATAGTTAAAGTCCTCATCAAAGATAAATGTAGTTTCATGAAGTTGTTTTGAGTCAGCACTAAGAGCAAAACCCCCTCCAAAACTTATAGGAAATACGTTCCATTCAGCATTTTTGTAAAAATCAGTAGAAGTCCATTTTAATTTCCCACTTTTATCGAATGCTTTAATCAAAAGTCCTTTTTCGCCATTATTTTTCTTGTATGGATATGCAATTACACTTGACCCAGTTGTTGAAACCTTAATTAATTTACTATCATAAAAATAGCTATTTGGTTCATAGTAAGGTATAGTGTCAACCACCGATTCCCAAATCAATTTTGCCTCCTTCTGCCCAAAAGCCAGCCCAGACATCGCCATCATTGTGGCGAATAAAAGTGTAAATTTTTTCATGATATTTGATTGTTTTTGCAACCACATAGAAAACAGTAGGTAACATAGAAAAAGAGGAAAATATTAGACTAAATTGGTTCAACTACAATTTATACGGGAATGAACGCTGACAGGGTTTAAAACCCTGCCAGCGTTAGCTCATACTATGATTTACCTAATAATTGTAGAACAACCAAAAAGGCTTCTGTTTGTTATAAACGAAAGCCTTTTTTTTGTAACTCAAATTTGCAAAAACATCCAAAAACACGTTTCTGAATTGATTTGAGTTTTTTAAAATATCTACCCCAATTCCTTCATACGCCCACGTAATCCACCTGTATGAATGACAACAATATTTGAATTTTCTCTGAATTTACCTTTTTGAATCATGTCATACACGCCAAACAT
>JAYVIV010000277.1:0-40886 GCA_043769985.1 Arcicella sp. | reverse complement strand
TTAAAAAATATTTAAATCAATCCTAATGTTTCAAGCAATTTTTTTTGGTTTTTTATACGGATTTATTCTTTGCTTTACGTTCGGACCCGTTTTTTTTAGATTAATACAAACCAGTATAGACACGGGTTATGGAAGAGGCGTTTTAATTGCTCTGGGAGTAACGGTTGCCGATGCAATTCTGATGTTTTTTGCCCTTTTTGGAACGAGTTATTTACCTGAATTAACTTATTTTGATGACATAATTTCAGTGGTTGGTGCAAGCATTTTATTTGTTTTAGGCTTTATCAGTATTTTCAAACAAAAAGCTCAAATCATTTATCCAACTTCAAAATTAAGCTCATTTTTTTACTATTTCACTTCTGGAATTTTCTTAAATCTCCTTAATCCTTCCAATTATTTAGCCGTTTTTGCCACTTCAACCTACCTCGTAGCCAAAGGGATGACGTTAAATGAGAGAATAGTTTTCTTCTTATTTAGTTTATTGGCAACTATGACGGCAGAATCATTAATAGCCTTCTACGCAAACAAAATGAAGAGACTTTTAACAGGTAAAGTCCTGAAAAGACTCAATCAAGTTGCTGGCTCAATCTTCATTATTTCAGGAATTTTAATTTTGTATAAACAGTTCATTAATTGATTTATTTCAATAAAAAACCTTCCCATTCTTCAATCAATTCTGGCTTTTTCAATACTCTTGGAAATTTATTTTGTCCACCAGTTTTCCCTTTAGATTCCATAAAGTCATAGAATTTTTTTGTAGGTAAAACACTGATTTCTAACATTTTAAGAGCGTGTCTCCTTTCAACTGGGTAATCATCATTGATTTCACAAAGAGTCTTATCAATCTCCGCTAAGAGTAATTCGGATTGAATTTTATCATCCGTTCCAACGTACCAATGATGCCCGAACGCTTCTTCATATTTTTTGCCCACTACCGTAAATTCTCTAATATCAATCTTGAATTTCTTACAAGCCAGTTCAATTGCTTTATTCATATTATCCACGGAAAGATGTTCGCCACAGAGACTCAAAAAATGTTTTGTTCTACCTGTAATTATGATTTCAGCCTTCTTTTTATTGGTAAATTTAATGGTATCTCCAATTAAATATCGCCATGCTCCCGAGACCGTTGAAATCAAAAGAGCATATTCAATCCCTTCCTCAATTTCATCAATCATTAAAGTCTGAAGTTTTTCTCGCATCACACCATCGTCGTCAAAATTCTCTTCATTAAAAGGAATAAATTCAAAGAAAATTCCATTGTTTAGTACCAAAGCCATATCCGTATCAGGGCCAGTCTGAAAAGCCATGAATCCTTCCGAAGCTAAATAGGTTTCTATATACGTAATAGGACGACCTAATAATTTTTCAAATCCTTGTTTATAAGGTTCAAAACTTACACCACCGTGACAAAATATTTCAAGATTAGGCCAAATTTCATGGATATTTTTAATATTATATTCTTTGATGATTTTTTCCATTAAAATCTGAATCCACGCAGGAACACCTACGATAAATCCGATATCCCAATCCTTCGCCTTTTTAGTAATTTTATCTAATTTCTCTCCCCAATCCTTAGTTTCAGCAATTTTTTTCCCAGGTTTATAAAATCTTTCAAACCAGAAGGGAATCTTTCCAGCCGTTATACCACTCAAATCTCCTTCAAAATAATCGCCCATATTCTGCAGTTTTGTACTGCCACCCAACATTAAATAGCCTTTTTCAAAGACCGTTGGAGGCAAATTTTTATATTCAGAAAGTGCTAAAATTTGACGTATCGATGTTCTATGAATGGCTTTAACCATATCCTTTGTCACAGGAATATGCTTAGATGCGGACTCAGATGTGCCAGAACTTAACGCAAAATACTTGATTGAACCAACCCATGAGACGTTTTTTTCGCCTTCCAGTGTTTTATGCCACCACTCATTATACATTTTATTGTAATCATAAACAGGAACTTGTTTTTTATATTTGGTATAAAACTCTTTATCATTTGAGAACAAAGCGGCATTCATTATGTCCTCAAAACCGAACTTCTCTCCAAATTGAGTGAATCGTCCTTTATTCAATAATTTAACTAATGTTTTACGCTGGAGTTTTGCCAAATTAGTCTTTGGACGTTTCATGAAACTTGAAAGTTCAATTCCTCTTTTTAAAATATTACCTACAATTGCTATTGCCATTTTGTTTGTTTTGAGATGTGAGCAGAGAGCTGTCAGAAAAAAAATAAGATTTTTTTTAAATCTAATTACTTGTTGCTAACGGCCATAAGCTATTTAAAACCAAGATTCCAAAGTTTTAACTGCTTGATAATCAGTTAAATCAAATTTTGCAGGAACGATTGAAATATAATTTTCCTTCAAAGCATCTTCATCAGTTCCTCCACCAGTATCCTCATTTTGCAGAAAACCATCCATCCAATAATAGGGTCTTCCATAAGGATCTTTTCGCTCTTCGAATGACTCTTTGAATACGGCATCTGTCTGTCGGCAAATTTTTATTCCCTTGATGGGTTCTTCCGATATTTTGGGAAAATTCACATTCAAGGCTACACCATGTGGAAGACCATTTTCGAGAACCTTTATGGCTATTTTTTTTATATATTCTTTGGTATGAGAAAAGTCTGCATCCGTTGAAAAATCCCCTAACGAAAAGCCAATGGCGGGAATTCCTTCAATCGCCGCCTCAATTGCCGCCGACATTGTTCCGCTATAAAGAATTGCTATGGAGGAATTAGATCCATGATTTATGCCCGATACGACCAAATCAATTTTTCGCCCTTTCAAAATAAAATGTTTGCCGAACTTAACGCAATCGGCAGGAGTACCACTGCATTTATAAGCCTCCACGTTGGGAAGATAGTTTTTGATTTTATTGACTCTCAAAGGTCGGTCAAGGGTGATGGCATGTCCCATTCCTGATTGGTGTGTATCTGGTGCCACAATCACACATTCACCAATTTCTGACATAACTTCTGCTAATACTCTTATGCCTTTTGCGGCAATGGAATCATCGTTTGCAATTAAAATTAAAGGTTTTTGCATTATTAAATTTATAAATTAAGGGTTTCGTTTGAAACAGAAATCAAATATAGGTAGTTTTACTTCCGAGACCAATTCACTCGCTACTTATATGTTAAAATTTATTGGGAAATTAATCCTTCAAATTGCTGGTTACAAAATTATTGATACTACCCCAAAAGGGGTTAAGAATTATCAAAAAGCGGTTATGATTGCCGCTCCACACACTTCAAACTGGGATTATGTCTATACAATGGCAGCACTTTATGCCCTTGAAGTTCCAATAAAATACCTTGGAAAAGCCTCATTATTCAAATTCCCATTGGGAATTTTAATCACAAAATTAGGAGGTATTCCCGTCAGGAGGGAGCAAAAAAACAATATGGTGAACGATATGGCAAAAATGATAGTTGATGCCACCGAACAAATGATTCTGATAATTCCTGCCGAAGGAACACGATCTTTTTCAAGAGAGTGGAAATCAGGATTCTATCACATTGCGAATACTGCAAAAGTGCCAATTATTTTGGGGTTTTTAGACTTTGGCAAAAAAGAAGTTGGCTTTATAGATGAATTTAATCCTACGGGTGATTATGAGACGGATTTGAAAACTATTCAGAAAAAATACATAGGCATTACACCAAAACATCCAGAACTATATTCGTTGAAAGATGTGAAGTTTGATTAATATTGCCATAATCACTATGCAAAAGCGAAATCAAGTATTATCTTTTTTAGTCTCATTATCTGTAATTACTTACATCGACCGCACTTGTATTTCACTCGTTGCTTCGGATATGAAAACCGATTTGAAGATTGAAAATGATGCCTGGGGCTGGATTTTAAGTGCTTTTGCCCTTTCTTATGCCATTTTTGAATTGCCAACGGGTGCATTAGGAGACAGAATTGGTCCAAGAAAAGTCTTAACCAGAGTGGTTCTTTGGTGGTCTGCATTTACGGCACTTACTGGTACAGCTACCAGTTGGTTATACCTTTTAATAGTCAGATTTTTATTCGGAGCTGGTGAAGCAGGAGCCTATCCAAATGCTTCAATTGTAGTTTCTCGATGGTTTCCCAAATATGAGATTGGCAAGGCACAAGCATTTATTTGGGCGGCTGGTCGTTTGGGCGGCTCACTCGCACCTTGGATAATTATACCAATTTCAGCGAGTTTAGGATGGAGATTTTCATTCTTTGCCATGGGAGGTTTGGGAATTATTTGGTCAATTATATGGTATGGTTGGTTCAGAGATTTCCCTCATGAAACCAAAGGAATTACAGCAGAGGAATTACAATTAATTGAAGATAATCGTCGTTTCAAAAATTCCGATCATCATATTCCGTGGAAGAAACTTTTACAAAATCGAAATATGTGGGCTTTGATGCTAATGTTTCATTTTTTCATGTACGGAGCCTATTTTTTTACAGGTTGGTTGCCTACTTATTTGAAAGAAGGAAGACACTTCGACAAAACACAAATGCAATTATTTGCAACCCTTCCTTTTGTTTTAGGGGCAATTGGGTGTTTTACTGGTGGATATTTGAGTGACTGGCTATCAAAACGTTACGGCTTGAAAATAGGAAGGAGAAGTGTTGGAGTTGTAGGCATGGGCATTTCAAGCTTGATTATTACCTTAGCCGCATCAACGGCAGACAATCAAACAGCCGCCTATCTATTGGCAATTGGAATGGGATTTAAGGACTTGACCCTACCTGTAGCTTTTGCCGTCTGTATTGATATTGGAAAAAGTAAATCAGGGTTAGTATCGGGAGCTATGAACATGGTTGGACAAATGGGTGCAGTGTTTTTAGGAGTCTTGTTTGGTTATATTGTCAAAGCCACTAATGACTTCAATTATCCACTGTATATGATTGCTTTTTTGCTTTTTTGTGGGTGTTTATTGTGGTTTGTGATTGACCCTGAGAAAGAGGTTGATTTTTAGGCTATCTTGTCTGAATTTGGATTCATTAGATTTATGGATTTTGGAATTTGTGAAAGATACATCTTCTTACGTGGATAAGTTGATTTATTTGAAATATCGAAATATTTATAAATCCTTCAATCCAACAAATCCAAATTCAGACTAAAATCAAATCAATTTCTCCAATGCTAACTTAATCAGGCTATCCACCTGTTTATCAGCCTGTTGCGAAAACTTATTAGTCATCCTCCCCGCAAGGATAGCACTTACAGAAAGTACTTCATGTCCTAAGATTTTTCCCATCAGATAATATCCCGCCGTCTCCATTTCGAGATTTGTCAACCTAATTCCTCCATGATTAAATTGATTCATTTTTTGCAAAAGTCCTTCAATTTTAGGGTTATATCTTAGCGTCCTTCCTTGTGGTGCATAAAATCCTGGACAAGTAACAGTTGCCCCCGAAAACCAGTTATCAGGTTTTTTTTCTGTAAACTTTTTAAATAACTCAATTCCTGAAGGATTACAGTATGGCATAAATTCTAAATCAAAATCTTGCTTTATCTTCATCGTTGTCTCGTTAGGTTCAGTCTCATAAAAAAATCCTAAAGCATCAAACCCAATTCCATATTCCGAAACTACAAAACTATCCACTGGAATACTTGCTTGTAAACTCCCAGAAGTCCCTAAACGAATGATATTCAGGGATTTATGTTCTGGTTTTATTTCTAATGTATCAAAATCAATATTTACCAAGGCATCCAATTCATTCATTAAAATCTCTACATTATCTGTGCCAATGCCACTTGAAATGACAGATAAACGTTTTCCATTCAAATAACCCGTATGGGTAACAAATTCACGTTTGCTGATTTGAAATTCGATGGAATCAAAATATTGAGAAACGAACTTAACACGGTCGGGGTCTCCGACTGTAATAATGGTCTCAGCAATATTTTCAGGATGAAGATTTAAGTGATAAATAGTTCCGTCAGGATTAATAATGAGATCGGTTGGCGTAATTTTCATAGTAATTCAGGTTGGGAGCTACAAATATTTAATTACTTGTAGCTCAATGCTTTATGATTAAAAATTCAAAACAGTCTTAGTTCTTTGACGACTCTTAAACCCAAATTGAGGCGAATAATTATCAGATTGTTTTGAGTAGTATCCTTCTGGATTATAAGGTCGCTTGCGAGGATGATTTTTACACGCATCTGAGCAAGCCCCGTCCATCGCCTTTAAACAACTTGGACAAATTGCTAAATGGGCATTGCAAGCTGGATTGGCACAGTTTACCATAAAATCTGAAGTAGTCTCACAGATATGACATGTAGAAATTATTGCGGGATTTACGGCATTAACATCAGTTGTAACTCTGTTATCAAACACATAACATTTACCTTCAAAATCTTCACCACCTTCTTCTAAACCATATTTAATGATTCCGCCATGCAATTGATAAACATTTTCAAACCCACGCTCTAAAAGATAGGCAGAGGCTTTTTCGCATTTGATTCCGCCTGTACAGTAGGTTATAATTTTCTTATTTTTCAAGTGTTCAATTTCTTGAATATGGTCGGGTAATTCTCTCAAATTTTCCATATCAAAAGTTATGGCTCCTTTGAATTTACCCACATTATGTTCATAACTTGAACGCATATCTACCAAAACAACATCGGGGTCGTTATGATACATATCTTTAAAATCGGAAGGCTCTAAATGCTTTCCTGTTCGTACTCTTGGGTTTACCCCTAAATCAGAATTCACAATTTCTTCCTTTACACGTACATGAAGTTTTGCAAAAGTATGTTCATTGTGTTCTTCAACCTTGAAATCAAAGTTTGTTCCCGCAAAAAGCGAATCATTTTCGAGCCAACGCATGTATGTCTGGCAGTCATTAGTCAGTCCCGAGACTGTCCCGTTTAAACCTTCAGGAGAAACGATTATCCTTCCCAAAAGGTTATTTTCAATGCAAAAAACGTGATGTTTTTCACGATACGCCTCAGTATCATTAATTGGCGTATAGTTGTAATAAAGAATTACGCTGTATGGCTTCATCTTCAACATGAGTTACAGTGTTGTATTTTTAGTTATTTGAAAATTGGTTAATTACAATGAAATCCATCATTTAACCAGATTACAAAGGTACGTAACTTTAAAAACTTGTCAATTAAATTTTTTTTAAACGATTGATGGCGAATAAAAAATTCACAACAATCTGAAAATCAAGGCATTCAAAATTAAATATATCCTTAGTAAATTCTTAATGTTTTTTTATGGAAATTTGTATTTCAAACCAGAGGGAAATTAAATTTGATTTTTATACTTGTAACTCATAAAAGATTAGCAGTAACCACATTATGCACATAGCAATTACAGGAAATATCGGAGCGGGCAAAACCACTTTAGCCACAAAATTAGCAGAACATTTTGGTTGGGAGGTGTTGTATGAAGCAGTTGAAGGAAATCCATATCTCCCTCCCTTTTATGAAGATATGCCTCGATGGGCGTTTCATCTACAAATGTATTTTTTGAAAAGTAGATATGAACAGGTTATACAAATCCAAAAATCTAATCGTAGAATCATCCAAGACCGCACAATTTATGAAGATGCTCACATTTTTGCCATGAATTTGTTTAAATCAGGAATAATGTCTGCTCATGATTATGCCACATATAGAGGAATCTTTGATTTAATGATGCGTTCAGTAAAAGCTCCCGATTTAACCATTTATTTGAAAGCAGATTTGCCAAAATTAGTTTCACAAATCAAGAAAAGGGGAAGAGATTTTGAATCAAATATTTCAGAAAAATATTTGTCTGATTTGAATGAGCATTATCAAGAATTTACCGAAAATTATAAAGAAGGAAAACTATTGGTTTTGGATGTAAACAACCTTGATTTTGTGAATAATCCCAAAGATTTTGCCAAGATTATTACCAAGGTAGATAAGGCTTTGCTCTATGATAAACAACCTGAATTAGAGTTTGAAAATTAAAATATCAATGCCAAGTATGCACAAATAATTTTTAAAAATTTGAAAATTTGTGCTTTCATGTCACATATCCAGAACTTCACAACTCAGAATTTTGTTATAATTATACAAAAAAGTCCCTCCAAAATTAATTGAAAGGACTTTTTGTGACGATGAGGAGATTCGAACTCCTACAGGATTACTCCCACTACCACCTCAAAGTAGCATGTCTACCAGTTTCACCACATCGCCGTTTTGATGATACAAAATTAGGTAAAAATAAATTATTAACAAGCGTTTGGGACTTGTAGTATTGGGAAAGAATAAAAAATTGTTTTAAGAGTCTGATAATCAATATAATTACAATAAAATAAAAAGAACAATGGCATTAGAATTTGAAGGAAATTTGGTTAAAGTTTTGTCTGAGGTGACAGGACAAGGCAAAAATGGTGCTTGGGTGAAGCAAGACTTTGTATTGGAAACAGAAGACCAATACCCTAAAAAAGCCTGTTTCACGGCATGGGGCGATAAAGCCGCTGATTTGAAAACGTTTTCATTAGGCGAGAAATTAAGAGTAACCTTTAGTGTAGAATCACGAGAATATAATGAACGTTGGTACACAGATTTAAGAGCATTCAGAATTGATCAAATGAGTGGAGGAGGTTCATCACCTACACCTTCCTCAACTCCATCTCAAAGTCAAGGTTCATCATCTCCCAGACAAGCACCACCAGTGGCAGATTTGCCATCCTTTAGTGCAGATGATCAAGATTTACCATTTTAAAGTAAAAAAGCTCGTTGAATCAAATTCAACGAGCTTTTTTGTAAAAAAATCATCTAAACAACAACTGCACAAAGCCATTCTGGTCGA
The DNA here is from genome assembly GCA_043769985.1 of Arcicella sp. Taxonomy (GTDB): domain Bacteria; phylum Bacteroidota; class Bacteroidia; order Cytophagales; family Spirosomataceae; genus Arcicella. Next base: position 32,095 of record JAYVIV010000277.1, on the reverse strand, counting down.
GTCGTTACCACTTTCGCCCGCAACTCATTTAAAATTGAATACAATCCAAAATATGTACGATTAATATACAATCCATGTTGAGAACCTCTTGCTACTTTTGAAGTTTTTAATTCTTCCAGATTTGACAATTTTTCCGCATATTGATAAACACTTTCAAAGTAATCATCATCGGCAAAATCAAACTCATCCGAAGCAAAGGGTTTCCCCAATAAATAAATCATTTCTGTGAATAAATCCGTGAAGAAAATAGCTTCTTTGTCGTTATCGTGCTCAGTAATAAACTCTAATTTTCTGAAAATATCAACTGTTTTTTCATTGTCAAGCAAAGTATCAAAATTGAGCAAGGCAAAGTAATTATCATAGAAAAAATCTGGAATAACTTTGATACAACCAAAATCAATTACTCCTAAAGTTCCATCATTTCTCATCAAAAAATTGCCAGGATGTGGGTCGGCATGTACCTGTTTTAGGGTATGAATTTGATAGTCATAAAAATCCCAAAGTAACTGCCCAATACTGTTTCTGGCTTCTTGAGTTGGATTTGTTGTTAAAAATTCATTTAAGTGATGTCCTTTCAACCAGTCCATAGTCAGAATTTTATCACAAGAAAATTCAGGGTAGTATTTGGGAAAAAATAAGCCTTTTATGTGAGAACAAGCCTCAGAAATTTCAACGGAACGCTTTAACTCCAGAACGTAATCTGTTTCTTCCAACAATTTCTCTCGTACCTCTCCCATGTATCTATCCACATCTTTTTCATTCAATCCAAACATGGCAATCGCTATTGGGCGAATCATGTTCAAGTCACTCCCTATACTTTCAGAAACGCCAGGATATTGAACTTTGACTGCCAATTCTTTACCGCCTTTGGATGCCTTATGAACTTGCCCGATGGAGGCGGCATTGGCAGCATTCATATCAAAAGTATCAAACATTTCTTGCGGAGATTTTCCAAAATGCTTTCTGAAAGTTTTTACAACTAAAGGTCCAGAAAGTGGCGGGGCAGAATACTGCGACATGGCAAATTTCTCACGGTAAGCACGTGGAAGCATTCCTTTGTCCATGCTCAACATTTGCGTTACTTTAAGAGCAGAACCCTTCATTTCACTTAGTGATGAATAAATATCAGCTGCGTTATCTTGATGTAATTCTTCTTTTGTGGTTTCAGAATCAATTATTTTCTTAACATTGTATTTCAGATAATTTCCACCAATCTTAACGCCAGTCTTAACAAATTGCATAGAACGAGCCACTTTTGAAGTAGGAATTGAATTTTGTTCTTTCATAACATTAATTGTTGAAGTTTGAATTGTTGAATTGTAGATGATTTGTGGATTAGTTGTGATACAACAACTCGACAATTCCAACTTCAACAATTATTAAATTTATCTATTTTGATACATAAATTTGGCAAAATCTAAGACCGTATCAAGGGCCGAAGAACCAATTAAGTCAAAAGAAGTATTCACCGACTTTTCTATCATGGCATCTGTTTGTTCAAATCCTTTAGATTTGTCTTTTACCCAAAAATCTAAGACCATTAAGAATTGTAGCCAAAAAGCATCTGGATAACGTTCATCAAAAAATTTACGGGGTTGAACCTCCCTACTTTCCTTACCTTCCATGATTAAATCACGGGCATATTCTTTGAAAGCCATCTTCAAATCTGTCATGAAAACGGGTGTTTTCATACGTCTTTTATCAATCAATCGCCACGTTTGTGAGGCATAACTTCTATTGTTTTTAAGTACTTCAATCCAAGTGTAGTAAAAAGCCAGTAACTTTTCTCTTACGCTGTAAGTTCCGTAAACGGTATCGGCTTCGATTTTGACGATTGTTTCTCTGAAAAAACCTAACCAAATATCACTTTCTAAAAGCTCAAAGGAGTTGTAATGGTCATAGAACTCAATTTCTTTCATTTTCAATTTTTTTGTAAACGAAAAAACTGAGGCTGGGGCTGTCCCGTTATCAAGAAAAAACTCAATATATGCTTGCTTAATTTTATCTACTTTTTCCATAATCTATGCTAAGTGATGGTTACATTATAATAACACATTCCTTAAAAACATTGTTTCTTTTTTACACGTTAATTCACAATTCTTACAAAAAAAACTACTTCACAATTACGCAGAAGTAGTTTTTAAAGAATTATTTGTACTTTAAACCTATTTAATTACGATTATTCTTTGTGAAAACATTTCTTCTCCAGCCGTAACTCTTAACAGATATGTTCCTGTCCTTAATTTTTCAGTTTTTATAGCATAAATATTACTTTTCTGTCCTTCTAAAGCATCCTCGTAAATCAGAATACCGCTTAAATCAAAAATACCAATACTTACATTTCTTTCACCTTTAAATAATATTTTAACTTTAGAAAAATTTACAACTGGGTTGGGGACGATAGATATTGTTAAAGTTTCTTTTTCTTCCAAAGGTTCTAAACTTTGTATCAGTCTTTGTCTTCTCAAACTATTTTGCATTGCAACCCTTGTTCTATTTTTTTGGTCTAATGTAAAAATATTCATGCAACGATCTGGAGAATAGTCCATATAATTTTCAATCAAATTTGTCCTTAAAACACCGCTACAATTAGAAGTCAGTCTATTGCAAGTTGTTCCATCGTTCATTCTTTCAATTTGAGGGGTATCCTCACAATAATCGTTTCCACAAACTTCATCACCATTTGGGTGTAGAAGACCTAACCAATGCCCTACTTCATGAGTAGTTGTTCTCCCTAAATTATAACTATTTCTCAAGTTACCACAACAGATACCAAAGTTTTGATAATCAATCACAACACCATCAAAAATTTGTTGTGCTGCAATATCTTCTGGAGTGGAATCGAGTCCTGTAAGTTTACTATCATAAGGAAATTCTGAGTAGCCAATGGTTCCATTTTTACTTTTAACGACCCAAATGTTCAAATATTTTTCATAATCCCAACGAATTAAGTTGGCAAGTAATTGATTTTCGTATTGTAAATCAAAACTTGGTTTGGCATTATAAGTCCTTGTAATTCCAGTTGTTACGTTTCCATTTGGGTCTTTCAAAGCCAACTCAAACTCAATTTCCATATCAGCACCTATAGGATTAGCATTAAATCCATTTGTGCCAGTTTTCCTACGATAGTCTTCATTTAATACCTTAATTTGGGTTTTAATTTGCTCGTCCGAAATATTGGTATTGTTTGAGCCACCTATAAAATTCGAGTCATTATTATGTACAACATGCACCACCACAGGAATTCGGTAAACTTTATCTGTGACCCTAAAATTTTGCCCTTTTTGATTATTCTGGAATTCTTTTAATTGAAATTCAAATTCAGCCTGTTGTTTTATCCAATTAGGATTCTTCAATTGTTTTAGCCTATTACCAATAGAAAATCCACAACGTTCTTGTGAAAAGGAAAATGTTGAGATAAATAAAAATAAAATTCCTAAATATTTTTTCATAAACAGTTAAACGAATTTCCAGATTCGATTTTTTTAACTAATAACGAATCTGGAAATTCTAATTATACATTTCTTTCTACTTCTAATTTTTCATAAGCCAATATAATATCACGAACTAAGCGATGTCTCACAACATCTGCGGCATCTAATTCCACAAATTCTATGCCTTTTATTCCTCCCAAAATTCTTCGTGCTTCCGCTAAGCCTGATTTTACTTTTGTTGGTAAATCTATCTGTGTTTTGTCTCCAGTAATGATCACCTTCGACTGGATTCCCATACGAGTCAAAAACATCTTCATTTGCATTGGAGTAGTATTTTGTGCCTCATCCAACAAAATAAAAGCGTTATTTAAAGTTCTTCCACGCATATAAGCCAAGGGGGCGATTTCAATTACTCGATTTTCAATAAAGTATTTTAATTTCTCGGGCTGAATCATATCATCCAAGGCATCATAAATTGGGCGAAGGTAAGGATCAATTTTTTCTTTCAAATCACCAGGCAAAAATCCCAAATTCTCTCCTGCTTCCACAGCTGGGCGAGTGATAATAATTTTTTTAACTTCCTTATTTTTTAAGGCTTTCACAGCAATTGCTACGGCGGTATAGGTCTTACCCGTACCCGCTGGACCAACTGCAAAAACAATGTCATTTTTAGCCGCTGCATCAACCATTTTTTGCTGATTGGGCGTTTTTACTTTGATTACGACTCCTTTCGTTCCGTACAATAAAACGCCTTCTTCATCCTTTAAATAAAGTTTTTGATCGGTATCAGGATTTCTTTCTTCAGAAATGTACGTACTGATTTGTTCCTTTGTAATTTTCCCCTGTTTTTGATAATGAGAGACAAGAGAATCTAAAATTTCATTAATTTTAATAATTTCGGGTAAGGATCCACGAATTGTTATTTCATTACCACGAGAAATAATTTTACTCTGTGGAAATGCCGCAGCAACTTGTTTTATGTTGCTATTCTCAACGCCAAGAAAACCCACTAACTCAACATCTTCTAAGGTGATTATTTTTTCAGTCAAAATTTTATTTATTTAAGTTAAAACATTTGCATAAATCTACTAAAAAAAGTACCTCAATGTTTTAGAAATACAATATAAAAAAACTCTTCACGGCTTTTTAGTTGATATTCAGTTGATTACGAGAAACAGTAAATTTTTCCAATCGGAAATTTGAAATTTATTTTGTAAAATTGTGTAAAAAACGGCTTAGAAATTTTAATAAAACTCAATGGAACAATCTAACCAGAATAACGGTAATTTCAAGAAAAATGGTACTTACGCAGGTGGAAGAATTAACGGACAAAATCGTTGGTTAGATACAGGCTTAGGTAAAATTCCTCCTCAAGCCACTGATCTGGAGGAAGCGGTTCTTGGTGCTTTAATGTTAGAACGAGATGCTTTAACGGATGTTATTGATATTTTAAAAGTTGAATCTTTTTATAAAGAAGCCCATCAAAGAATTTATGGAGCAATTACCCAGTTATTTGCCAATTCGGAACCAATAGATTTGTTAACTGTTAAAAATCAATTAGTTACGACAGGAGAATTGGAAATGGCGGGAGGAATACAATACTTAGCAGAACTAACTCAACGAGTAAATTCTGCCGCCAATATTGAATTTCACGCACGTATTGTGGTGGAACATTCTTTGAAAAGACAGTTAATAACCGTTTCATCAGAAATTCAAAAAATGGCTTATGAAGACACTACTGATGTTTTCATGTTATTAGACAAAATTGAACAAGAACTTTTCAGAATTTCAGAAGCAAATATCCGTAAAAATTATGCCGATATGGGGCAAATTATGCGAATGGCTTTGGTGGAATTAGAGATGAAGAAAGACCAAAAAGAAGGTTTAACAGGCGTTCCTACTGGTTTTACGGCTTTGGATAGAGTTACTTCTGGTTTTCAGAAAACGGAATTGATTATTATTGCGGCTCGTCCAGGTATGGGTAAATGCCTTGGAAAAGGAACTAAGGTTTTGATGTTTGACGGTTCATTAAAAAAGGTTGAAGAAGTTTTATCGGGAGATTTATTGATGGGTGACGACTCAACTCCACGAGAAGTTAAATCAATTGCTCGTGGACGTGAAAATATGTATTGGGTTCGACAAAATAAAGGTTTAGATTATCGAGTTAATGAAAGTCATATTTTATCATTAAAACGAAGTAGAAACGAAGGAAAACATGCAAATGGTGATGTTTTAAATATCACTGTTAAAGATTATTTAGAAAAATCTGACAAATTTAAAACTAACTATAAAGGTTACAAAGTTGCCGTTGAATTTGATGAACAACCGTTATCATTTGAACCATATTTTTTGGGTTTATGGTTAGGAGATGGACATTCTTATTCATCAAGAATTACAAACGTTGATGAAGAAGTTATAGACTACATGAATGAATATGCCGAAGCTTTAAATCAAACTGTTTCAGTTTATTTACAAAAGGATAGAACCACAAATTACGCAATAACAAAAGGGTATAAAAGTAAAGTTGGATTTTCAATTAGTGGCGAACTAAGAAAACATAACTTACTGAAAAATAAACATATACCTGAATGCTTTTTAATAAATTCTTCTGATAATAGGTTAAAATTATTAGCTGGATTAATTGATAGTGATGGACATTATTTAGTAGATTCAAATGGTTATGAGATTACACAAAAGAATTATGAATTAACCAAACAGATTAAATTTCTTTGCGACTCTTTGGGTTTCAGAACATCCTTAACCGCTAAAAAGGCCTCAATCAGTTCGATTGGCTTTGAATCTGAGGTTTATAGAATCAGGATTTATGGAGATATTGATAAAATTCCAGTAAGGGTTGAACGTAAGAAAGCCAATCCTTGGAAAAGCAATGTAGATTGGAGATTGACAGGAATTAAAGTTGAATTTGATAAAGTTGATGATTATTATGGTTTTGAAATAGACGGAAACCGTTTGTTCCTTTTAGAGGATATGACAGTTACGCATAACACAGCCCTTATACTCTCTGCGTGCAGAAATGCTGCGGTTGACCACGGTCAAGCGGTTGCATTTTTCTCTTTAGAAATGTCTTCAATTCAGTTGGTGAATCGTTTGATTTCGGCTGAAGCTGAATTGGAATCTGATAAACTTCGTAAAGGAAATCTGCTTCCTCATGAGTGGGCTCAATTACACGCAAAAATTGGTAAATTAACCAACGCTCCCATATTTATTGACGATACTCCTGCCCTATCCATTTTGGAATTAAGAGCAAAGGCACGTCGTTTGAAAGCACAACACGATGTTCAAATGATTGTGATTGACTACTTACAATTGATGTCAGGGGATTCGGGTGGAAAAGGAACGGGTAATCGTGAACAAGAAATTGCCAATATTTCAAGGTCTTTGAAACAACTTGCTAAGGAATTAAATGTTCCCGTAATTGCCCTTTCGCAGTTAAGTCGTGCTGTTGAAACTCGTGGTGGGGATAAGAAACCACAGCTTTCTGATTTACGTGAATCGGGTTCAATTGAGCAAGATGCGGATATGGTAATGTTTATCTATCGTCCTGATTATTACGGTATTACACAGGATGAAGCAGGAAACTCAGTAGCTGGAATTGGAGAATTAATTATTGCAAAAAACCGTGCAGGTTCATTGGATACAGTTCAATTAAGATTTATTGGAAAATACACAAAGTACTGCGATTTAGATGCAGGAGATTATGGTGGATTTGGAGGTGATTCTTTACAATCATTCACACAAATTGAAAACCCAGTGGCAAGTTTTGAGAATAGTGGAGCAAAAGTAATGAGTAGTAAAATGAATAACGCAATGCCCCCACAACAGAATCAAAACCCATTTGGAAGTTCACCTCCGAATCAGGATGTGCCTTTCTGATGAATGATTGCTTACGGATTTGAGGGATTGGACACGGATTTTAAATATTTTCTTCAAAAAACAAAACTCACTGATAAATTTATCGGTGAGTTTTGTTTTTTGGGTTATTTCCTGAATTAAAAATCCGTGCCCAATCCCTGAAATCTGTGTGCCAGAAATCATCGTGGACTTAGTCTGAAACTGACCGTTCCCGTTGAAATATCTGGTTTATCACCATCGGAAGTTGGTTTGAATTTTGTTCTTTGAACGGCTCTTTTATATTGTTGTGCCACTGCGGGGCTAACTGTACTCTCAATTTGAGTAACATCCACTACATCACCATCCGCATCTACTTTTATTCTGAATTTAATAATACCAGTTTCGTCAGAATCATCGCTTACATTTGGACGACTTGTCCAAGTCCATCCTGTTATTGAAAGTGCACTTCCAGGACCTTTCTTTCCCCCTGGTCCATCTGTATTTGTTGTACCAACAGGTTTTTTTTCATACGTCCCATTTATTACAGAATTTCCATCTGGTTGCCCTTTGTTACCAACACCTTTTGAATCATTACCATCATTTCCACCACCAGCATTTGGATTTGAACCCGTTGTGCCGTTAGAATTCGACTTACCTTTTTTTGCAGGAAACAAACCATCTGAATTCACCTTTGGTTGCTCCACTGCTTTTGGAGAAGCTGGGGTTGGTGGCGTTTCTACTGGTTTAGAACTTGGTTTTGGCGTAACTTTTGCGGGGGGAGTTTCCTTCACGACCACTGGACTCTTTACTTTACTTGTCATTACGGGTGTCTCCTTAACTGGCTTTGGTTTTACTGGTTTTACTTTCACAACCTCTGGAACTAACATCGGTTTTTTAGTCTTTTTTACTTCAACAACCTCGGCAGGTTTTGAATCAACCTCATTTTTTAAAGGACTTGCATGATTTTTTGTAAATACATTTCCACTCCCTTTTTTATCTGTACCGAAGTTTACAACAAATCCACCTCCACCCGCTTCTTCCACTTTTTTATTTTCTTCGGCTGTCCAAATGACAACGTACCAAAATAAAAAAAACATGAGTGAATACAAGGCTAAAGTAATAAAAAAGGCAATTTGTCGATTTTTAGATTCTTCTTGTTCTAATTGATAAGATGTCATATTAATAAGGATTAAGTATCACAAAAAACGTTGGTAAGTTTCATTCCAAATAGGATTTACTTACCAACGTTTAAAATTTATTTTTTGTATATCCAAGTTACTTGATTTATTGCTTCGGCAACTTTTAGTGCTTCTTGGTCGGCATCTGATTCATTTTTAAAACCACCTGCTGAAACTTTTATGAGCTTCTCATTTCGTTTGGGATACATAATTTCTGCACTTTCAAAACCTTTGTTTTTCAAAATATTCAAAAGTTTTTTTGCATTTTTCTTACTCCCAAAACTACCTGTGATTATAAAAAAACGATTATTTAATTCCGCTCGTGCACTTTTCACTTCCAAAACTGGCTCAACTTTCGTTTCTTCAATTGGCTTAATTTCTTTTTCGTTTTCGAATTTAGAAGTCACAATTGCAACATCTTCTTTTAAGACAGGCTTTACAACAGATGGTACAATTTTTTGAGATTGAAATGGATTTAAAGAACCTAAATTTGATTTCTGATTATCCAAAAAATAAATTGTGGAAAACAAAATCACAGAACCAACAATGCTATAAATAAAAGGCAAAACCTTGCTGAAACGTCCACGTTGATATGTATATGCTTCTTCATCTTCAAGTACTTCTGCCATTGGTTCACGATCTTCCGTCGAAAAAATTTGTTGAATAGTATTGTTCGAAACTGAATTTTGTTTCAAAACAACCTGCAACTCATTTCGTGAGGATTCAGGTTTCTTCAAAATTATTTTCTCCATTCCGAAACTTTCACTGTAAAAATTATTAGTGGGTTTTGGTTGGAAGAGAACTTTATCTTCATCATTTTGACTGAATGTACCTAAGCCTTCAATAGAATAACTTTTATTAAACCGTAAGTATCTTTTAATATCTCCTACAAAAGTCTTTACTTTTAAATTTGCTTGACTGAGTGATATATTTTCCTCTTGTGCAATATAATTTGACAATAATCCATCATCATTTTTCAACAGAGCATTGAACGCTAACCATTTTTGAGGCGGAGCAATAAATCTATTTGTTGAATTAATTTTTGCACAATCGAAATTGGTTACGAATCCCCCAAAATCTGGAATTACAACGCAGTCTTGCTCAAAAAGCAATTCTTTAATATGGTTTTGTACAGTTGTCATAATTTTATATTTTTAATAAATAACCTTTACTTAGCTGTGAGAAATGGGCTTTGAGCTATCAGAAACAAACCAAAAAATTTATTTTCTAAAATCTAAATGCTCATGGCTTATAGCTCGTTGTTCCGATTATACGAATTTAAAAAGAATATGACAAACCACCAAGAAAATTCACTCCCTGAGTTGGATAATATAAGTAACGTTGATAATTTTTGTTGAAAACGTTATTAGCAGACACAAAAATGTTGAAATGGTCTGAAAGTAAATAAGTGAACTTAAAGTTTAAATCAATGATTGGATCCAACTTAATTTCTTTATTGGTTACGAAGTTCTTTCCTTTTATCCCTGATAAAAAGTACAAATCTGAACTCACTAATAATTTTTGTTTAACTGTAAACGTATTATTCCAAGTTGCCGAAAAAGTTGGACGATGCCAAGCAGTTTTTAAATTTCCTAATCCACTGAATACGTTTACATCAACTTTTAAATTTGAACGAAACATTTCTGGAATTTGATAACTTATTTGAGCCATGAAATTAGTGACTTGCACCGTAGTTGTATCATCTGAATAAAGTGCCTCAAATCTTGTGCTATCTCTTCCAGAGTTGTTAAATACAAAAAAATCTTTGTAATTGGCATAGCTAATTTTGGCTTCAAAATCGAGTCCATTTTGAAGAGAGGCCTTACCTCCAGCATAAAAATCTGCCGTTTTTCTGGTATTTCTCAACTCAATAAAACGATTAAGCCAAGGATTTTCAAGTAAATATGAAGTCAGATTATTGGCATACACATCACCCTCATAACCAATAAAAACCTTAACGCCTTGAAAAACTTGTGCATCTAATTTTACGATTGGATAAATATAACTATTATTGAAAGTATTTTTTTCTCTATCGTTAATAACGTTTAAACCAGCCGTGATGGTGAATCTGTCATTTTTGTATTGAAATGTTGGTTTTAATTTGTACAAATTTCGGTATAAGGTTAAAGAATCTTGTCGTTGTGCAAGTACCAACGTTCCTTCAAGTCCCGCTGAAAGTTCGTCCGTGATGGCAAATACACCATTTAGTGAACCCTTCCAAACTAATTCATTAGCTTTCAAATGAGAAAACAGATACGATAAATTCGACTTAAATTGATAATCAATTTTTGAATCTTTGCTATTATTACTGATTGCACCATTGAAATTAAATTTATTCCAAGAATTAAAAATTAAAGATTCGGGGAAATCATAATTCTTTGGGGTAAATCCATAGAAATCGAAACCTCTTCTCTCCCATCCCAATGCTCCTTCCAACTTCACTGCATTAAAAGATGTTCTGCTATGAACTTTGATTAAATTTTGAGAGCTGCCAGAATAATTTGCACCTACTGGGCCTAATCTAAAATTATTATGCTTCACATAAATTCCGTGATAATTATCTTCTCCCATCGGAATCCCTACGTGAGCCTCCAAAAATGAATGACCATAATTACCAATTCCTAAACGAATAATGTTATTATATTTCGCCGCTTTTGAGTTGGTCTTATCATCATTATCCTGTGGCATAGAAACCGTTGGACTAAACTCTGGCGTTTGAACGGGAAGTTTTCTTTCCACAAATTCATAACGAATAGGTTTACGAGCATCGTCACCTACATTAGTCAGAATTTTCTCAAAAATTCGATTTGCCTGTGGCAAAGTCACCTTCGTATCTTTATAAATCTCAATATCATCAGTTTTAACCTCACCCTGCGATTTTTGGGCAATCGTTTTTAATAATGGCAAACAAGTCATTATCAAAGTATTTATGAATATTTTAAAATTACGATTTTGCATAATTTAGATTTTATTAGGAGTTGACGAAATCAGACCACAGATTTACGGATTTAAATGATTTACACGGATAGAATTTAAAAAATCTGTGGTCTAATTCATGGTTTATTATTTCTTTTCGAGTGCTTTCAGCTTCGTTTTCGCTTCAGCAACAACGTCTTTATCTGATAAATTATCAATCAATGAATTTAAAGTAGCTTTTGCTTGGAAAACGTTATCAAGTCCCACGAAATCATCGGCTAATAATAAATAAGCTCTGCCTACAATTCTATCGGCTGCATCAGAAAATTCGTTTCTGAATTTAGCAATAATCATATCTGAAGATTCTTTGTATTTTTTCTGATTATTCAGCATCTGAGCAATTAGATATTGAGCCTCCGCACCAAAATCATCTTTTGCCAAAGCAATTGTTTGATTAAAAGCCTCAGTTGCTTTTGGATAGTCGTTCTTGTCCATATAAATCTTACCAGAATAAAGATTCGCTTTACTTTTTGCTCCCAAAACAACATCTCCTGAATTAGAGACTTCTCTGGCAAAATATAAAGTAGAATCTGTTTTGGTAGTCTGATAATAAGATTCCATCAAAGCAATCAACGCCGTTTGTTGGTCTTTTTTATCCGTTGCACTTACTAATAAATTTCTGTAATTTGTTATTGCTCCTTTGAAATTTCCAGCCGCATATTCTATTTCAGCAGCTTTTGAAATAGCTTTTGTCAAGGCTTTGTACTTTCTGTCTCTTATAACAATATAATACCAACTGAGGGCTTCTTGTTTGTTCCCTAACTTGAAATATGATTCAGCAATCAAATACTTCGCTTCATAAGATTCAATACTTATAGGATTTTTACGAACATAATCCGTCAAGGCAACCGCTGCTTTATCGTACTTTTCACTATAAAATAAACCCTTCGCCGATTCATATTCTAAACCTACAACCGAATTATCCAATGGATTTGCTCGTTGATAATCGTTCAAAATAACCGTAAATTCCTCTGGGCGACCAACCTCATTTAATTCCTCTTGAATACCTGCCAACGCATCTTTACTCTGCGGTGAAGTCGAATGATTTTTTAAGATATTTTTATAATCTGCAATTGCTCCTTCGTGATTTGTAGTATTTTGAAATGCACCAGCTCTTTTTAATAAAGCAGCTGGCACTAAAATACTTTGAGATTTTTCATTCAATAATTTTGTAAATCCAGTTATAGCGGGAATATATCGCCCAGCTACAAAATCCAAATTTGCTTCTTGATAAATCGCATTATCGACGTATAGGGAAGTGGGAAAATCGCTTTGTACCTTCTGAAAAGCTGCTCTTGCTCCTGCTTCATTGCCTTTCAAAATTAACACTAACCCTTTCTGATAATTGGCATAATCACGATCGGCACCTTTCCCTGATATTGCTTGGTCATAATATTTCAAGGCAGCATCATAACTTTTTGCCGCAAAATAAGTATCGCCCAAACGTATGACCGCATCTTGATAAGATTGTGAGTCGCCCGAAGCTTTCATTCTGTCGGCATATTCTCTAAATAATTTATTGGCTTTGTCGTAATCTTTTGTATTGTAGTATGAATATGCCAAAGAATATCTACTTCTGCTTTGTAATTCATAAACATTGGGCGTTGTGTTATCCACTGAGGCGATTATTGACTGATACATCGGAATTGCTTCATTGTATTTCTTTTCGGCTGAAAGTGCCTCCGCCTTCCAGAAATTTGCTGAATACTTGGTTTCAGCATTCACAGGAGTTGTAAGAGATTTATCGAAAAAAGGAATTGCATCAATATATCTTTCATCGTTAAACATTTTCACTCCTTGATTATACGCAATTCTTTGATAAGCTGTATTCGTTCGAGTTGACCGCCGAGGCAATCCTTCAATGTATGCCAGAGCAGCTTGATAATTATTAGAAGCCAAATACGCTTCACTCACCAATTCGTTTGCTTCATCTTCATATTTCGTATTTGGATATCGCTTTAAAAACTCTTCCAAAGCCTTAATTGCCTCATTTCCACGATTCAAATCTAATAGCACTTTGGCGTGATTAAAGTCTGCATCTTCGGTAACTGATTTATTGTAATTGCTTTTACGTGCTTGATCAAATGCTCCCAAAGCATAGTTTGGGTTATTGGCTTTCAGATAACATACACCCAAAATAAAGGAAGCATATTGTCCCAACGTATCTCGAACTGCAGCAACATTTTTTAGTTGTTCTGCGGCGGGGGCAAATTGGTCTATTTTATACAAACTATATCCATAACGGTAGGCAACAGCAGGTAACATTCCTTGCGATTTGTAATTTTTATAAATCGTATAATAAGAAGCTGCCTTTTCGTAATTAGCTTGTTGAAAATATACCTCAGCCGTTAAAAGAGCAACATCTTCTAATTTACGACCAGAATTTTTTTCTCTAAGTATTGGCTCTGTGTAAGCCAACATCTCCGCAAACTTTCCCTGACGATAATAGCTATGAGCCAACCAACCTGGAATCTCAGAACGATATTCCGCTGATTGTTCTGCTTTCTTAAAATCTGGAATTGCCTCTTTGTATCTACCTGCACGGAAATTAATAATACCTGCGTAATAAGAAGATGAGATGGCGTTTTCACTCGTTCCATCTTTCAATTCATTAAATATTGTTAAGGCATCAGAATAATCTTGAAGAGAAAAATGAGAAATAGCAAGCCGATATTGTGCATCTTCGTCTGATTTAGGGCTTTTTTTTAGGTAATCAACTGCACGAGCATAATCGCCCTGTTCGAAGAAATAATTTCCGATTTCTTTGAATAAATTACCTGCTACGGGATGTTCTGGATAATTTCTCACAAAGCGGCTTGCTAATAATTCAGTTTCGGAGTAACCTAAATAAAGACTACACATGACCACAAAATATTCTGCCCAGACTTTATTTCCATCCTCTTTTTCAAGAAGCGTTTTGTCATAATCAAGAAATAGGTTGAATTCAGCCCGAGCGGCTTCATAATTTCTCGACTCAAAATGTTCCTGACCGTTTCTGAAATGAATTGAAGCGTCAGTATAGTTGAGTGTACTTTGAGCCGCAAGTTGATTTTGGGGTACAAAGGTTAAGAGAATAAGGATTAGGGAAACTAACGACGAAATTTTGTTCATTAGAAAAATTGATTTTATGAGTCTCCATTGCAACCACATAGTTAAGATAGGGAACATAGATAAAAGAGAAATAGATTTCTACTTTTTAGTTACGAATCATTTAGGGTTGGTAAAAGAAAAATTTGTTAAACAAGTAAGGGAATATTAGTTTTGTTGAAATTGAAATTGAGTGATTAGATTTGCTAATTGAACATTATTCTATCAATCTATCATTCACTCATTTTATCATTGTTTCAACAAAAACGTTCATTACAAACATTAAATTATGAAAAAAATATCATTTTTCGCTATCTATCTGATTTTTAGCCACTTCTGTTGGGGACAATCTTCTACAAATCAACCCAAAACTGAGTATTTCCTATCTATGGAACAACCTCAAACGCACTACTTTGATGTGGTAATTAAATTATCCAATTTTGATGCCAAAACAAAACAACAAGGCTTCATCGACCTCAAAATGGCAGTTTGGACTCCAGGATCATACTTAATCCGAGAGTATGCTAAAAATGTTGAAAGCCTTTCAGTAACCAGTGGAACTACAAATTTGAAGTCCGACAAAATTAATAAAAATACTTGGCGTGTGCGACTTTTAGCGACTTCAAATGAGGCAACGGTAAAATATAAAGTTTATGCGAACGAACTTTCAGTAAGAACTTCCTTCATTGATGATTCTCACGGTTATTTGAATCCCGCCACAGTATTTATGTATGTTAACGAATGGAGACAAATCTCTTCAACGATAAAAATTAATCCTTATAAGAATTGGAATACGATTTCTACGGGTTTAAAATCGATAGGAAATAATACTTACGAAGCTGAGAATTTGGATATCTTGATAGATTCTCCCATTGAAATTGGCACACAAAAAGTTCTTTCATTTGATTTAAAAGGCATTCCTCATAAAATTGCGATGTATGGCGAAGCTAAAATGGATGAGGCTAAAGT
Organism: Arcicella sp.; assembly: GCA_043769985.1. GTDB lineage: Bacteria > Bacteroidota > Bacteroidia > Cytophagales > Spirosomataceae > Arcicella. The sequence goes on along the minus strand of JAYVIV010000277.1, from coordinate 16,599 downwards.
AACCACAGATTTCAAAAAAGTTTGTGAAACAGCCATGACCATTGTGGGTGAACATCCCTGCAAAGACTATACTTTTTTAATTCATAATCTTGCCCTTGGCGGTGGAGGATTGGAGCATTTGAATTCCACCACTTGTCAAACTTCACGATCTTCTTATGCAGATGAGAAAAGGTATCAAGGATTTATGAGTTTAATCGCTCACGAGTATTTTCACCTTTGGAATGTGAAAAGAATTCGCCCAAAAGCACTTGGACCGTTTGATTACGAAAACGAAAATTACACACATTTACTTTGGTTTTCAGAGGGTTGTACGAGTTTTTATCAAAATTACATTCTCCGTAGAGCTAATATGATGACCGCAGAGGATTATTTAATGGCTTATGGAAATGAAATTAATACCATAGAAAATCAACCAGGTAATAAAGTTCAATCTGCCACAGAATCAAGTTGGGATGCTTGGATAAAATACTACCGTCCAAATGAAAATTCACGGAATAGTACAGTTTCTTATTACGACAAAGGAGCCGTTTTAGGTGGAATTCTAAATCTTGCCATCTTGAAAGAAACAAAAGGTTTCAAAAATTTAGATGATGTAATGAAAGGACTTTATCAGGAATATTACAAAAAACAAGGTCGTGGATTTACAGACGAAGAATTTCAAAAAATGGTAGAATCTGTTTCTGGAAAACCTATGGGAGATTTCTTTCAAAAATATATTTTTGGAACGGAAACAATTCCATATAACACTTATTTTGAGACAGTTGGACTACAATTGACTGACAAAAATGCTGAAAAGTCAGAACCATTTTTAGGAACAGAATTTAGAAGTGGAGGATTAAAAATTACTGGCGTGGTACGTGATTCTCCTGCTTATAACGATGGTTTAAACGTGGGCGATGAGATTCTACAAGTAGATGGAACAAGACCCGATGATATTGCAAAATTAGTATCTTCAAAGAAAAATGGAGATGTGATTGAGGTAAAAGTCAGAAGGGATGGATTAGAGAAAAAATACAATATTACTCTCCAAAGAAATTTTACAAAAAATTTGATATTAGAACCTTTGGAAAATCAAACGAAAGAGCAAATGGCGATGTATAAAAAGTGGTTGTATTTATAGTTCCGATGTTCGGCTTTTGTTGTTCGATGTTCGGAATTTTCGATGCTTGATTTTCGCAATTCGATGTTAGTTTTCCAAACATCGAACAACGAAAATCAAACATCGAGAACCTATTTCACTCCAAAAACTCGCTTCAACAAATCAGAAACCCGTGCCGCTGGATTTTCACGAATTTTTTGCTCTTCTTGTGCTACTAATAAAAATAAACCGTCAACAGCTTTTTGCGTAGCATATTGTTGTAAATCTGGATTAATTTTTTGCTGAAAAGGGATTTTATTGTAAGTGTTTGCAATATCACCATATAATTTTGTTGCTCCCGTTGAATTAATGGCATCTTGCATAATTGGTGCAAATGCGTTCATTAAAGCTACTGATGAGGTTCTTTTTAAATAATTTGTGGCAGCATCTTTGTCTCCTCTCAAAATCCCCAAAGCATCTTGAATTGTCATTTGGGTAATGGCATCAACAAAAACTGGAACTGCCTTTTCAGCAGCTTTTTCAGCACCACGATTTAAGGCTGTAATGAATTTATCACATTCCCTTCCTAAGCCTATATCCCTCAATTTTTGTTCAACCTTCTGAGCCTCAGGCGGAAACAATAATTTAATGGTTTGATTTCCTAAATATCCATCCAAGGCAGAGGCTTGTGAAGAACTGTTTTTGATGCCAACCGTCAAAGCCTCTTTCAGACCACGACTAATTTCTTGGGTAGTTAATGCTCCAGAGGTTGTGCCGCCCAAAACATCGTTGGCTTGTTTTAAAATGTTTCCAAAGTTTTGTGATTGACAGCTACTCACTGAAATCATCAAGGCACCAGCTAAAAGTAATTTTCTCATTTTTTAGTGATTTTTAATCGTTTTAAATCTATGACGAAAGAATTTCAAAAATGTCATTTGCCTTAAAACGTAAAAACGTTTCAAATTGTGTAATTTTGTGTAAAATTAATAAAATAGCAGTGAGCTATCAGCTATGAGCCATTTAGTTTTGAAAAAATATTGTATTAATCAAACTTATTGTACTCAAAGCTCATGGCTTACGGCTCAAAGCTAAACTATGATAAAAGCGGAGATAATTACCATTGGCGATGAAATCCTTTACGGACAAATTACCGACACAAACACCCAATGGATAAGTGCTGAATTAGATAAAATCGGGATAAAAACCGTTAGAAAATCTTCGGTTGGAGATACTGAAGAAGCCATTTTAACTATTTTTGAAGAATCTTCTAAAAGGGCAAACTTAGTAATTGTTACGGGTGGTTTAGGTCCCACAAAAGATGATATTACGAAAAAGACTTTTTGTAAATATTTTGGTTCTGAACTGATTGACCATCCTCAAGCTAAAATTGATGTTACGGCATATTTCCAAAAAAGAGGCTTCGTTTTGTCTGGAACCAATCATAGTCAATATCAACTTCCATCAAACGCCACTTATATTCAAAACACAATGGGAACCGCCCCTGGCATGTGGTTTGATTTTGAAGGAGTAATTTATATTTCATTACCAGGAGTTCCTTATGAAATGAAAGGTTTAATGTCGCTTTCATTCCTACCAAAACTACAAGACCATTTTAAAACTCCAGTAATTTTTCATAAAGTTATAAGAACAATTGGCATAGGAGAATCTATATTAGCCGAGATGATTGATAAGTGGGAAGATGCTCTTCCACAAAACATAAAACTGGCATACTTACCTTCAATGGGAAGCGTAAGACTCCGATTAACAGGTTTTGGAGATGACTTGAATACCATTGAAAAACAAGTGGAGGAGCAGTTTGGAGAGGTTTTCCCAATCATTAAAGAATTTGTTTATGGTTTCGGTGATGAAGAAATAGAACAAGCCGTTGGGAAATTATTAATAAAAAATAACCAAACCGTGTCTGTTGCTGAAAGTTGTACGGGGGGTTATTTAGGTCATCAATTCACCAAAGTTTCTGGCAGTTCAGCTTATTTTTTGGGTGGGATTTTGTCTTATGATAATCAGGTAAAAATTAACCAATTAGGCGTAAAACCAGAAACTTTGAGTATTCACGGTGCAGTGTCTCAACAAACGGTTATTGAAATGTCTGAAAACGTACGTAAACTTATGGGTACAACTTACGGATTAGCTACAAGCGGTATTGCTGGACCCAATGGAGGAACACCAGACAAACCCGTTGGAACAATTTGGATTGCCATTGCTTCTGAAAAAGAAACCGTTACGAAAAAACTAACGCTGGGTGGTTTCAGAGAACAAAATATTCATTTAACTGCCATCAACATACTGAATTTATTAAGAAAAATATGTCTTTAGTCGAAATCATCATGCCCAAAATGGGCGAAAGTATTATGGAAGCCACCGTTTTGAAGTGGTTAAAAAATGTAGGCGATAAAGTGGAAGCCGATGAGTATTTACTGGAAGTTGCCACAGATAAAATTGATACCGAAGTCCCTTCTTCACATTCGGGTATCCTTACTGAAATTCTTATTCCAGAGGGAGAAGTGGCAGAAATTGGGAAACCGATTTGCCTTATTCAAACGGATGGTGAAGTAAGCAACGATTTACCAAAACCAAATCAAATTTCTGAAAAATTAACTCAGGAAATTGAAGAAATTAAGGTTTTGACAGGGATTAATATTGATCCAATTTCTCCTGCAACTTCCTCAAATTCAGAAGGTTCAAGGTTTTATTCACCGTTAGTTTTAAGTATTTGTAAAGAAGAGAAAATATCAAATGCTGAATTAGAAATTATTATCGGAACGGGTGCGGATGGAAGAGTGACGAAGCATGATATTTTTGTATATTTAGAAAGTAGAAATGTAGAAAAACCAATAGTTCCAATTCAAGTAGCAAAACCAAATCCAATCGTAGTTTCTGGAAATGATGAAATAATTCAGATGGATAGAATGCGGAGAATGATTGCCGACAGGATGGTTGAATCGGTCAGAGTTGCTCCTCATGTTACTTCATTCGTTGAAACTGATATGACCAACGTAGCAATTTGGAGAAATAATATTAAAGATTCTTTCAAAAAACAGTACGGCGAAAATATTACCTACACGCCCATTTTAGTGGAAGCAATTGTGAAAGCAATTAAAGATTTTCCGCAAATAAATGCTTCGGTTGATGGTGATAAAATTATTGTAAAATCTAAAATAAATATTGGAATGGCAGTTGCCTTGCCAAGCGGTAATTTGATTGTACCTGTGATTCATAACGCTGACCAATATAATCTGTTGGGACTAACGAAAAAAATCAATGAGTTATCAAAACGTGCCAGAGAAAATAAATTAAAACCCGAAGATTTAGAGGGTGGAACTTATTCATTTTCAAACATTGGCACTTTTGGAAATATCATGGGAACACCCATCATTATGCAACCACAAGTGGCAATTATGGCATTTGGGGCAATTCAGAAAAAACCGGCCGTGATTGAGACACCACAAGGGGACTTATTAGGAATTCGACAAAAAATGTTCATTTCTCATTCCTACGACCATCGTGTAGTGGATGGTTCATTGGGTGGGCAATTTGTAAAAAGAGTATCTGATTATTTGGAGGGATTTGAGATTGACAGACAATTGTAAATAGATTCAAATTTGCGGAGAGAATTGCCAGTTTTTTTTCAAAAGTTGACAATTCTCTTTTATAGCAAATTCAATAAACCATCTTCAATTTCAGTACCTTTAAACAACTGGTTATCAATACTTTGAAACTCATTTCGACTAAAACTCTTCTCAATTTTACCATCCTTCAACCAATGAATTTCATCACAAACATTGTGTAAAATCCCCAAAATATGAGAAGTAATAATTATTGTTTTCCCCTTTTGTTTTAGAATTGAAATTAGTTTTTCTAAAATATGATTTGTCTCCATATCAAGTCCATTGAATGGTTCGTCCAACACAATAACGGGTCGGTCTAATTTCAATATACAAAGCAGAGACAACTTCTTTTTCATTCCCGTAGAATACCCTTCGACCATTTCATCAATCGGTAAATCTAATAAATCCTTCCAAGCATCTTCATTAAAATTGCCTTTCCCATCTGGAAAAATAGTTAGAAATTCTCTTCCTGTTAGGTTTGGATAGAACGAGTTTTGAGTTTCTAAAAACGAAATATGTTTTCGTTCAATTAATAAATCATTCCACAAAATTTCTCCAGAAAGTGGTTTAATGAAGCCGAACAGACAATTCAAAAGCGTTGTTTTTCCAGAACCATTCAATCCGATTAAACCATGTACTTTGCCTTTTTCAAGCGATAAATTCAGGTTTTTCAAGACCTGATTTGACGAATAATTATAGGATAAATTCTTAAAATTAAGCATTAAAATACGGTTTTAGATTTTGAATCGCTTTTGAATAAAAAACAAAAATTAGTATAATAGAAATTGGAAAAAGATACGGAATAAACATTCCTAAAAATGTCAATCCAACATAAATAAAATTTGACCGAAGTGTTTGATTAGGAATAAAACTCTTGTATTTATTCAAGATATACAAAATATAATTTGCGTAATAAATTATCGTCAAAGGCAAATAAAAAATCCATTTTTCTGGATAATGAAGTACATAAATCAATATAATTGGACTCGTAAGTTTGAAATATTGAAGAGAATGTTTTCTTAATTTGTCTATAATAAAGTTACGACTGTTTAATTGGTTCAAAGTTAGGACAACTTGATTTTCACAATCTTCATAAAACACTGAAAAACAAAAAGTTATCACCCCCAAACAAATATAACCTGCAAAATGCCAGTAACTTATAATTATGCAAAAGAGGTATAATCCAATAATCGGGTATTGATTTTTTCTCATTCCTCCTATCCATTCAAAGTTATTGTTGGGAATAAATCTTGAAAGCCAGACGGTCTTTTTTGAATCAATGAAATGAACCGACAAATCAAATAAAACTATTGCAAAGCATGAAATGTAAAATAGTAATATTCCGATAATGTCTTTATGAAATAATAAGGGTAAAATGAATGGTAAACTAAAAATAATATACTCAGATAAATAGTATAATTTTACTTTTTCATGAAAAATTATGAATAACATTCTTTTATCTTTTCTTATTGAATGGAGGGCAAAAACCATTAAACTGAATATAATAGAAAATTCGTTTGGGCTTGGGGAATTTGTAATTTTAATAACTATACTAACATACAAAGTGAGGCCTACAAGACAAGCCCACCAACCTGAATTAACAAGTTCTCGGTAAATTATAATCCAACGTATTTTGATTAAATTTTTCATGTATATTTAGTCGTTGAGAATCCTCGAAAATTACAAAATCCTCAAAGAAAATTCTTTGAGGATTTCGTAAAAGTAAAACGGAAATATGAAGTAGTATTTAAAGGGATGAAATCCCCGATAACTTTTAAAACTCCGCATCAGCAGGTTTACTCAAATTTGGTTTAATAATTTTCATCCAAGTAAGCATTTTAATAACTGGGTATGTTGGGTCAATTTCGTACCACTTAGAGGCAAAATTCATATTATTTGGTAATTTATGATGATTATTCTGGAATAATTCTCCCATCATCAAAAAGTCAAAAATCAAGGAATTCTTAGATTTGTCATTATTGTCATGATTTTGATAACCGTATTTATGACCCGACCAGTTGACAATCGCACCATGTACAGGTCCCATCAAAAAGTGAATCGGCAACAAAAAGAAAAATGCCCAGTGCATATCAAAATAAACAAAGGCAACAATGTACATGGCTACGTAGGCAATTCCCCAGCCTAAACGAGAAATCCAATGATGCCCCATTTTTTCAATCGTTTTTGAAAAAGGAAAATTATGGTCAAAACGTTCTTCTATTTTTGTCTTATTATTCAAAAGAGCGTTATAAATATTTTTCGTCTTCCACATCATCAAAAATACGTTATCTGAAAAATGTGGAGAATGTGGGTCTTTTTCAGTATCACTAAAAGCATGGTGCATTCTGTGCAAAATAGCATAGGCACGTGGGCTCAAATAGGAAGAGCCTTGTGAAACGTAGGTAAGAAAATAAAAGAATTTTTCCCAAAATTTATTCATCGTAAACATTTTATGAGCTGAATAACGATGTAAAAAAAATGTTTGACTGAATAATGATAAATACCAGTGGATAATGAAAGCGGGCAATACTAACTGCATAATTTTTATTGATGTTTATGTTTATATTGGAATTACCATTTGTGACATCAAATGGTTCATAATTATTACTAATTCTGACAAATGACGGCATTAATCTACCGTTAGAGCATAAGAAACAAGGTTTGCTCCCATTTGCAGAGCTTTCTGTCTAATCACGTCTGGATCATTGTGAACAGATTGATCTTCCCACCCATTTCCTAAATCTGTCTCAAAACTATAAAAACAAACTAATCGACCCTGATAAATTAACCCAAAACCTTGAGGGGGCTTGTTGTCGTGTTCGTGAATTTTTGGTAAACCATTCGTGAACTTAAATTTCTGAGAATAAATGGGATGATTAAAAGGCAATTCAATAAAACTTAATTCTGGGAAAACTTTTTTCATTTCTCTTCGCAAAAATTTATCTAAACCATAATTATCATCTGCATGAAGAAAACCTCCTCCAATTAAATATTTACGAAGATTTAAAGCCTCGGATTCTGTGAAAACAATGTTTCCATGTCCCGTCAAATGTACAAATGGATAAGTAAAAAGCTCTGGACTTGAAGGTTCAACTATGTCTTCTTCGGGAGAAATATTTGTCCGTAAGTTGCTGTTACAGAATTTAATAAGATTTCCCAAGGAGGTTTTATTGCAATACCAATCTCCCCCACCACCATATTTCATTTTGGCGATTTTGAAAGAGCTTTGAGCTGTGAGCTGTAAGCTGTGAGCAATGAGCAACGAGCAAATCGCAATAAATAATGAGGTTGATTTTAATAACTTAAACATAAATTTTATTTTCTCATGGCTCAAAGCTCAATGCTCAAAGCTGATTAACGATATTTAATGTATGACAAGCAACCAATCCCGCCGTTTCTGTTCTCAAACGACTTTCGCCCAAAGTTACTGGAACAAACCCTTTTTCAAGTGCTTGATTAATTTCTTCTGTTGAAAAATCTCCTTCTGGACCAATCAGAACGGCATATTTGCCTTTTGGTTGTGCAATTTGTTGAATCAATTTTCGATCACCTTCCTCCAAATGAGCTATCATTTTTTGAGTTTCTGAATAATCTTTCTTCAAAAACTCCTTCCAAGAAATCATCTCATTAATTTTGGGTAAGAAGGCTTTTAGCGATTGTTTCATTGCCCCAACCGCTATTTTTTCAATTCTGATTGTTTTGATTTCTTTCCTTTCAGAATAACGAGTTTGGATAAAAGAAATTTCATTAATACCAATCTCAACGCACTTTTCAACCATCCACTCAATTCTGTCTAAGTTTTTGGTTGGAGCAATTATAAGATGAATATAATAATCTCGAAGCCCATAATTTTGCGTTTCTTCAACGATTTTTATCTCACATTTTTTGTCATTTGGCGTTTTGATTTGACATTTATACATTCCACCCTTTCCATCAACAACCGTAAGCAAATCTCCTATCGCAAACCTTAAAACCTTTACTGCATGACGGGATTCGTCTTCGTTAAGGCATAAAGTTTGTTTTATGTTTGGTTCGTAAAAAATGTTCATAAAAATTTATCTGAATTTGGATTCGTAGGATTTAGGGATGAATTGGATTAAGCTAATAAATTCAGATTGACTTTTTGGATTTAGTATTTTTAATCCCATAAATCCATTAATCTGATACGGTGCGACGATTCGCAATCCAAATTCAGACTAATGCTCATACCTAATTTTACTATTCTTCAAACACTTCATTGCCTGCGTAATTCCAGAAATCGTCAAGGGAAACATTCTATTTTCAGTCCAATCTCTAATAATTTTTATGCTTTGCGTATATTGCCAATAGCCTGATGTTGTGGGGTTTAGCCACACTAAATTTGGAAAATGTTCACTCATTTTTTGAAGCCAAGTCAATCCAGATTCTTCGTTATAATGCTCAATACTTCCACGAGCAGAGGTCAATTCGTAAGTTGCCATTGAGGCATCACCCACGATAATTATTTTCCAGTCGTTGTTATATTTATGCAAAACCTCCCAGGTTGAAATCCTATCACCTCGCCGTTCATTATCTTTCCAAAGTGTTTCGTAAATACAATTATGAAAATACAAATGCTCAATATTTTTGAACTGATATTTTGCCGCTGAAAACAATTCAGAGCAAAGTTCAATATGTTCATCCATAGAACCACCAACGTCCAACAATAATAAAACCTTCACTTTATTTTTCTTGGTAGCTTGCATTTTAATATCCAAAAGCCCCGCATTTCGTGAAGTTTCTTGAATCGTTCCGTCTAAATCCAATTCATCTTCAACACCCTCACGGGTAAGAATTCGTAAGCGACGTAAAGCCATTTTGATATTTCTGGTATTGAGTTCGAGGTCATCATCGTAATTTTGAAATTCTCTATCCTCCCAAACTTTTATGGCACTTTTTTGTCCACCCGATTTATTATTGCCAATTTTTATACCTTCTGGATTATAACCACCGTTACCAAAAGGAGAAGTTCCGCCCGTGCCAATCCATTTATTTCCTCCTTCGTGACGCTCTTTTTGTTCTTCAAATAATTCCTTCAAACGGTCTAATAATTTCTCCAAACCGCCCATTGCCTCAAGTTTAGCTTTTTCTTCTTCCGAAAACTCTCTATCTAATTTATTTTTGAGCCAATCTTCTGGAATTAAAGCAAATAATTCCGCCCCAATTTTAGAAACATCCTTAAAATATTGTCCAAACAAAACATCAAAACGGTCTAAGAATATTTCATTTTTAACGAAAACTGTCTTACTCAAATAATAAAAATCAGTCGTATCAAACTCCACAACGTCTTTATCCAAGGCTTCCAAAAGCGTTAGATATTCCGTGATGGTGACGGGGAGTTTGTTATTTTTTAAGTATAAAAAAAAGTCGAGAAACATCAATAAGGTCGTTTAGTTTTATTCCGCAAAGCCTCGTACAACCCAGTATCTTGCTCATTTTTCAACAAAGCTCCAATGAATGGTGGCACTTCGGTATTAGTCTTAAAATCTTCTAACAAATCTCCTGAAACCTTGCCGACTAACAATAATTTTATCCAATCAATCAACTCAGAAGTTGACGGTTTTTTCTTTAAAGCCTTGACATCTCTAATTCCATAAAATATTGATAATGAATTACTTATCAAAGATTCTTCAAGCGTTGGATAATGAACATCCACGATTTGTTTCATGGTTTCACGGTCGGGAAAGGAAATGTAATGGAAGAAACAACGACGAAGAAAAGCATCGGGCAACTCTTTTTCATTGTTGGAAGTAATGATAATAATTGGACGATGTTTAGCTTTTATGATACGTTTTAATTCATAGCAATAAAACTCCATTTTGTCCAATTCATTCAATAAATCGTTGGGGAATTCGATGTCGGCTTTGTCAATTTCATCAATCAAAAGTACGACTTGTTCATCCGCCTCAAAGGCCTCCCAAAGTTTTCCTTTTTTGATGTAATGTTCCAGATTATTAATGTCGCCACCCCCTAATTGCGAATCTCGCAGCCGTGCCACCGCATCATACTCATACAAGCCTTGTTGAGCGAAAGTAGTCGATTTAATATTCCAAGAATAAAGCGGTTTGCCAAGTGCTGCGGCAACTTCATACGCCAAAAGCGTTTTGCCTGTTCCTGGCTCTCCTTTAATTAAAAGTGGTTTTTGAAGGGATACGGCAGCATTTACCGCAACTTGTAATGCTCTGGTAGCAACGTAGTTTTCTGTTCCTTGAAATGAAGACATGATAATATGATGAAGTGGGAAATGATAATGGAACACGGATTTAACGGATTAGACACGGATTTAAAAATAGTATTTATCCGTGTCTAATCCGTTAAATCCGTGTGCTATTTTGGAAAAACTAATCTTCATATTCCGATTTAAAGGAATACATGGTCGTATCTAATTTAATTGTTCCAGCCAAATATTCATCAACGAATTTTGTGACGACTGCATCATCGACTTCATCAACATTTAGACATACATCTAAACCTATCCCGAACTCGAATTTTTCGTCAATTTCTAAGTGTTCAGAAAGTTTAACTTCTTCGTTTTCTTCTATTTCTTCAATCAACTCGGTGATATACAATTCAACCTCTTCATCTATATCTTCATTGGCTTCGTAAGTCTCATCACGGTTTTCCATTGGAACATAAAGTGGATAGGTCTTTAATGCCTTTCTTTCGGCTGTTTCGTACACTATACTATTAAAATGCAATCTTAATGAATAAATAACTGCATCAAAAATAGCTTCCTGACCTTTATAATTTCCAACAAACTGAACGTGAACAAATTCCTCCACATTGTCAGGTTCGTCACCAAGTTCATCTTCAAAATATACAAATTTCTTTCCATCGGCTTTACACTCCGCTTTCAATTGTTCTATTTCCTTTGGGTCAAGTCCAGGATTATCTTTTAATAACATTTTTTATTGTGTTTGATTTGGATGTAAAGTTAAGAAAATTAAAATAGACAATTAATGTTAGACCACGGATTTTACGGATTAGATGGATTTACACGGATTCTTTTAATTTTAAAATTTTGCAATTATCACGCCCATTTTTACGTTTTTTTTACATAAAAGAGTATCGTATTACTAAAAATCCGTGTAAATCTGTCCAATCCGTAAAATCCGTGGTCTAACTTTGTTTATTTTATCAACAACAACTCACGGTATTTTGGAAGTGGCCATTCGTCGTCATCAACGATTAATTCTAATTTATCTACGCAATAACGAATTTCTTCAAAATAATCCTTCACTTTTGTACTGTACAACCTTGCTCTTTCAACCAAATCTTCTATATTATTAGCTTCCTTTCTTGCTTCCGTCATTTCCTCCACTAAATTGTTGATTTTGGAAGTATAAATTGAAATCTTTTTAATTATTTCAACCGTTGGAGCAAAATATTGAGGGTCGATACCAATCTCTTTTTGTCCACGAACATTATCAACTAAAAGTGTCTGATATTTTAAAGAAGTGGACATAATGTGATTAATCGCCAAATCACCAATTACCCGAGATTCAATTTGAATTTTCTTGATATAATTCTCCATTTCAATCTCGTAACGAGCGTGCATTTCTACCTCCGTAAATACGCCATATTTCAAGAATAAATCAATGACCGATTTATCTAAATACTTCGCCAGAGCGTCAGGAGTGGTTTTTAAATTGGATAATCCACGAGATTCTGCTTCTTTAACCCAGTCTTCAGAATAGCCATTTCCTTCAAAAAGTATCTTTTTAGATTGAGTAACATAGCCTTTCAAAACCTCCACAATTGCCAATTCTTTTTTAACACCTTTCTCAATATGCACATCTACTTCCTCCCTAAATTTGAATAATTGATTTGCCACAATCGTGTTCAATATCGTCATCGGAGTGGCAGAATTAGCCGAAGAACCGACCGCTCTGAATTCAAACTTATTACCCGTAAAAGCAAAAGGTGATGTCCTATTTCTGTCTGTGTTATCCAATAAAAGGGCTGGAATTTTGTTAATCCCTAATCTTAAATAAACGTTATCACCTTTCTCTAATTTAATGTCGTTCATTTCAGAAAGATTCTCTAAATCGTTCAAAACTCTGGTCATTTCTGAGCCGATGAAGATGGAAACGATGGCAGGAGGGGCTTCATTTGCTCCCAAACGATGTTCATTTCCAGCAGTTGCGATTGATGCACGCAAAAGGTCTGCGTAGTCGTGAACCGCTTTAATAGTATTGACAAAAAATGTTAAAAAACGTAAATTCTCCTTTGGTTTTGAGGACGGTCCTAATAAATTTATGCCCGTATCCGTTGCCAACGCCCAGTTATTATGCTTGCCTGATCCATTAATTCCTGCAAAAGGTTTTTCGTGAAAAAGCACCCTCATTTTATGTTTTGAAGCAACTTTATTCATTAAATCCATTAAGAGGGCATTATGGTCGCAAGCTAAATTTGCTTCTTCATAAGTTGGGGCAACCTCAAATTGAGCAGGGGCAACTTCATTATGACGAGTACGGACAGGCATTCCCAATTTCAAAGCCTCTATCTCAAAATCAACCATAAAGGCATTAACTCTTGAAGGAATCGAACCAAAATAATGATCTTCCAATTGCTGACCTTTGGCGGGCGAATGTCCAAAAACCGTACGCCCTGACATTAGTAAATCTGGACGTGCGTTATATAAGGCCTCATCTACTAAAAAATATTCCTGTTCAGCACCTAATGTTGCCGTTACTTTTGATACCTCACGACTGAAATATTCATTCATAACCTTCGTGGCGGCTTTATCAATTAACTCGCCAGATTTCAGTAAAGGAGTTTTATAGTCCAAAGCCTCGCCCGTGTACGAAACAAAAACCGAAGGAATGCACAATGTGGCAGTTCCAGCGGTGTTTTCCATAATAAAAGCGGGAGATGATGGGTCCCAAGCGGTATATCCACGAGCCTCAAAAGTTGAACGAATTCCACCATTTGGAAAAGAGGAAGCATCGGGTTCTTGTTGCACGAGGGCAGAACCTTTGAATTTCTCCATTGCTTTTCCTTTATTGGTAATATCAAAAAAGGCATCGTGTTTTTCAGCGGTTGTACCCGTCAAAGGCTGAAACCAGTGCGTATAATGCGTTGCACCCTTCGATAATGCCCAAGATTTCATGGCAGCTGCCACTTCATCCGCCGCTTCTCGGTCAATTTTTTTGCCGTCTTCAATGGCATTAGTAATTTTAGTGTAGGCCTCCGGGCTTAATAAAGATCGCATCACTTCGTCATTAAAAGTGTTGCTTCCGTAGTAATCGGTAACTTTTTCAGTTGGAATTTTCACATGAATCGGTTGTCGAGACTGTGCTAATTCAAGGGCTTTAAATCTTGCAATCGCCATATATTTTTTTTGAAATTATAGTTCGTTTTGAAACTGTTCGATAAAAGTAAGATAAATTTTATTTTTTCTTGGTTTATGACATAAAAAAATTTGTCATTCCGATGAAGGAGCGACCTTATTTTACTAATGCAACTAATTATTTTGTTTTTAAATCCGTTCTTTCCTTCGTCAGGATGAGAAATTTAGTTAATTATTTTGGACACAAAACTCGTTAAATTAACGGTATCCATTTATTAAAATATAATCAAAATTTAGGTAAATCTCCTCAAATATAATCTTATTAAAATCACATTTTTTGAATTGATTTAACTATCCAAGAAAAAATTTAATTATTTCAAGAAATATGTATTATATTCTGTAAAATCTTTTTAATTCAAAATATTATATGGTATATTTGAATAAAGCAAAATATAAAATAGTAAAATCGAAAATTAGCAGTATTAAAATAATTAGAATAATTCAAATTTAGTAGTTGTAAATGCTTAGGTTGAAAAAATTAATAATTATTTAATATTTTTTGTGTTTTTTCAATTTTCACGTTTACTTTTGTATCAGAAATTCAAAAAAATAACCAAATAAATTAAAATCCAATTCCAAAGTCATGTCAAAAGCAAAACTTGAATACATTTGGCTCGATGGTTACAAACCAACTCAAACCCTTCGTAGCAAAACTAAAGTTGAAACAAATTTTAGTGGAAAATTAGAAGACTGTGATATCTGGTCTTTCGACGGTTCATCAACGCAACAAGCACCAGGTGGTTCTTCTGACTGCCAATTGAGACCAGTTTTCATTTGTCCGGATCCAGAGCGTTCTTTAATGGGAACTCCTGCGTATTTTGTGATGTGCGATGTTTTAGATTCTGAAGGTAATGCCCATGAATCAAATGGACGTGCTTTGATTGAGGATGATGATAATGATTTTTGGTTCGGTTTCGAGCAAGAATATTTCTTGTACGATATGAAGACTAATCTGCCTTTGGGTTTCCCTTCAAATGGCTACCCAGCTCCTCAAGGACAATATTATTGTTCAGTAGGTGCAAAAAATGCTTATGGTCGTGATATTATCGAGGAACATTTAGAATATTGTATTCAAGCTGGTTTGAATATTGAGGGAATTAATGCAGAAGTGGCTGCTGGACAATGGGAATACCAAATCTTTGCAAAAGGAGCGGCTGCCGCTGGTGACCAAATCTGGATTGCCAGATATATGTTGGAAAGAATTTGTGAGAAACATGGTGTTTGGGTGAATTATCACTGTAAGCCATTGGGTGATACTGACTGGAATGGTTCTGGAATGCACGCCAACTTCTCGAATACTGCTTTGAGAACGGCTGGTAATAAAGAAACTTATGATGTGATTTGTCAAGCATTTGCTCCTTATGTGAAGGAACACATTGAGGTTTATGGTGCTGATAATCATTTACGTTTAACGGGAAAACACGAAACACAATCAATTGATCAATTCTCTTACGGAGTTTCTGACCGTGGTGCTTCGATTCGTATTCCAATTGCGGCGGTTCAGAAAGGATGGAAAGGATGGTTGGAAGACCGTCGTCCAAATTCAGCGGCTGATCCATATAAAGTGGCTGCTCGTATCATCAAAACGGTTAAAACTGCACAGATTTAGAATAAGATATAAAACAGAAAAGCTCATCAAATTGATGAGCTTTTCTGTTTTATGTGATTCACATTAATTCATTAAAGTTTCTTGAATAATCAACTTCATTTTTCTCAGGATTGAAATTATTTGTTTTAATTCTTCAATATCGACTGAATCAAAAGCATCACTAATAACATATTGATTACCAATTAAAACACTGAAAAACCAAAACCTACCTTGCACGTAACAACCATAAGTTGGGTTTCCATTATTATTTTTTGCTTGTCCAATTAACATTCCTCCCAACATTTGACCAACTGGGTCACCTGAATATTTTTTTTCTCTTTTATACTCATGAAGAAAAAAGTAAGGAGTCTTAATAAGTTCACCAATTCCTTTTGAAAGCATCATATCAACCTTTGAACACACAAAAATTTCGTTAATTTCGGCTGATATTTCACGATCATAATAAGTACGAATTGGATTATTACACCTGGCGAGAAAAATTATAATACTAATAAACTGCATCTTTAATTCTTCCTCATTCCAGGAATCGGCATTTTCAATTAATTTAGCTCTTGCTTCTTCTACTAAAAGCATATCAATTTCATTTATTTCACTTTTTGAGGTAATCCAATCATTTAACAGAGGCGTATTAACAAAGACCCTTTCTAAATTGAAAGTCTCAATCAATATTGGTTCTAACAAATCTATTGATTTCTGTTTTGCCATGATTTTTTTATTACAAAAGTAAACAAAAAAAGCACAGAAACCGAAATTTCAAAATCAGCCATTCCTTCCGTATCTTTGTTCCATGAAAAAAGTAGCGTTTTATACATTAGGCTGTAAATTAAATTATTCCGAAACTTCATCCATTTCCAGAATGTTTGAATCTAAGGGTTATGAGAAGGTAGAATTTAACCAAAAGCCAGATATTTTTATT
>JAYVIV010000276.1:0-22473 GCA_043769985.1 Arcicella sp. | reverse complement strand
TTGTTGAAATTCATCTAAATATTGATGTAAACCCAATTCAAAAATATCGGCTACCTCCGAAAATTCAACTTCTGAACGCAATTTGCTCAATGCCTTTTCGGCTGGATTTGAGTAGGAATTAGTAATGGCAGTTCCAGATATTTCATATAAAGATAATTCCGCTTGACGAATGCAATACATCACCGAGCGAGGGAATTTTTTATCTAACAACAAGAAACTCGTAATGGCAGTTGAATTAACAATTTGATACTGCTGACGGAACATATTGTAGGCACTCACCGATTTCAAAACCGCCGACCAGAGCAATAAATCCAAAGGTGAACCAACGGCATCAATTTCGGGAAGGAGCGTAAAATATTTTACGTCCAGAAACCTGGTTGTTTTATCCGCACGTTCCAAAAGTCTTCCCAAACGTCCAAAGTGCCATGCTTCTCCTCTGGTAATAGTTGAATCAACAATGCCGTAAAACAATTGACTACCCGTTTTGATATTATCTAAAAAGCCTTGATAACGAGCCAATTCCCACGATTTACTGTCGGAATCTGCTTCTTTGACCGTCCAATAAATCTGATTGACATACTCCCACATTTCTCGAGAAATACTTTCACGTATAGTACGAGCGTTCTCACGGGCTTCATACAAACACGACAGAATTGAGTTAGGATTTCGATGGTCAAATGTCATGAAGTAGAGGACATTCTCACGAGTAGGAGCATCATAGCATTTCTCGAAAATGAAGTTATCTGCCGTGGCAACAATGAGTGGCTTCCATTGTTCAGGAACATTGGGCGGTAAATCCAAGGCAAGATTGAAATTTACCGAAATAAAACGGGCGTAATTATCGGCACGTTCAATGTACCGATTCATCCAATAAATGGAATTGGCTACTCGACTAAGCATATAGGTTTATGTTTTGGGGCTGTTGGCTATTAGCTTTCAGCTTTTAGATAAATACTTGTATTATAAATTTAGTCGAAAAATTGATTGATACAATATGAAAAAGACAAAAGAATTTAATTTTAGTTGATAAACCCCTTTCTACTGTCTCCATTCCTCCTTTTCTCCCATTTTTTCTTCTGACATTTGCAATTAATCGGAAATTATTTACTTACTTGCGACGTAATTTGTTTAGTATTGTCCAAACAAAAAACTATTCCCATTAACCTTTTCTAAAAATAGTACGAGTATAAAAAATGCCTCTGCAAGAACTTGGAGAGGCATTTTTTATGTACTGGCACAAGCGTCTTCGCTTGTAATTAAACTGATAGACCACGGATTGAACAGATTGAACAGATTTACACGGATAAATTAAAAAATCCGTGTAAATCCGTGTAAATCCGTATCATCCGTCCAGTCCGTGGTCTATTTTATCTTGCGATTGTTCTTATTTCATCAATCGAACCAACAAAATCTCAATCGCCAAAAACACTAAGGCAGCAATCAGAAAATACTTCCAAAGTGCCACGCCAAAGTTTTGGTCTTTGAAGGTTTTTACGAAGTCAGCATCGTCAATTTTGTCAAAAATTTGTACGTTTTTATTACCGTTAAAGATGCTTTTCAATTCATTAACACTATAAAAATCCATCATAGATTCTTTATTATCGTGATTGAAAGCAACTAATCTTTCTACTTTTCCATTCAAAACTAATTCATAGTATCCTGACTCAATAGATTGATTATCAGCTAATTGATTGGCTTTTGGCAGTTCAATCGTCAATTGTTTTCCGTTCAGATTTTGTATGGGAATAATCTCTAATTTTCCTTTTCGTAATTTGAAACTTGCGGTTTTAGGAATGTAGTTTACTTCAACGGTGAACGTGTTTTGTTCAAAAGAATAGGCCATTGGTTCTTGACGAACGCTCATTGCGGCAACCTTATACATGATAGGTACGAAAAGAGCATTTCTGGCAAAATCTCCGAAGGTAGCATCCAAAGGTGATGCCGTCAAATAAACCTTTCCTTTCCCAGCATTTGAAACCGTTAGAAATGGCTGATTATTTCTGAAACTTAGCAGTTTATCGCCCATTACTTGCCACGATAAAACACCGCCTTGGTTTGGCATTTGAAGTAATTCTTTTTGCGTAGAATTATCAAAAATATCAATAAAAAATGAAGAGGTTTTTACTGGTTCTGCCAAAGGCGTAAAATCTGCCTGCGTAATAACTTTTGATTGAATTCCTCTGATATTAAATATTCCTAAAAAGTTATTATAACTTTGAATATCAGGCGTTTGCGAAGGAATTACGAATAAACTTCCACCCACCCGAACAAAATCTTGCAATGCCGTTTTGATACTTCCATCCATATTTTGTACGCCTTCCAAAACCACCAGATTTGATGTTTTAAACTGCCCAATATCAACATTGGAAGCTGAGAAACTTCTGAACGCAAAAACACTATCATTATCAAAAACCGTAGGCACATATCGCCCTACTGAAGCCTGACCAAAGAGATGCAAAACCTTGATGGTTGGAGCGGCATTCAAGACAAAATAATAGTCGTTATCAAATGTAATCGGCGTATCATCAAACGAGATTCTTGCTTTTTTGAAGCCTTTATTTTTTACGGTAAATGAAAAATTAGCAATCGTTGAGGATTTCGCTTGAATACTGGCAATGGTTGATGAAACTTGAGTGTCATCAACAAAAAGTTTTACTTGCAAATTCTCAACCGCACGTTCACCTGTATTGAACAATCTAACAGTCAATTGATTAGCGGACATTTCACGCACGAAAGGTGTACTCATCCAAACCGAATCCACGAAGACATTTTGCAAAGCTTTTGCTTGTACTGGAACCACAAAAAGCCTCGAAGTGGAGTCTAATTTGAGTTTTGACAAATCGCCCGAAGTAGATTTCTGAAAATCAGAAAACCATAAATATTGATTGCCTCCTTGCGAATTATGTTTGGAAGCCAAACTTGCCTGACGTTTCAAAACATTATCGAACGTTCGGGGCGTGTGCGTAAACTTAATGGTTGTTGTGCGGTCTTTGATGGTTTGCGTATTGCCGACACTGTGTTCATCTGAAGAAAAATCATTGGTAACTAACTGTAATTGAGATCCTTGTGGAAAAGCAGTCAATAACTCTTCGACCTTTCCAATGGCTTTGTCCAAGTACGTTTTTTTGTCTAATTCGTTTTGCATCGAAAGTGAGTTATCAATGTAAACACTCGCCACGCCACCCGCTTTTACGCCTTTGCCCGATTTGGAAGGCAAAAAAGGTTGAGCAAAAGCCAAGACCAAAGCCGCAATAAACGCCATTCGTGCCGCCATAATCAAGAGATGCTTGAGTCGGCGAAAGGAGGACGTAGTGGTATTGACCGCTCTTAGAAAAGCGACATTGGTGAACAACACTTTTTTAGTTCTACGGAAGTTGAACAGGTGAATTATCACGGGGATTGACAGTGCCAAAAGCCCCCAAAGGAAGGTTGGAAATAGGAATTGCATATATTCTCAGCAAAGATTTTAGGATATTATAATTCGTAAGGATTGATACAAATCAGTCCAGAAATATCCTCAAAATCTTTGGTATTACGACTAATCAATGTTAAATTATTTGTCAGAGCCGTAGCGGCAATGATGGCATCTCCAAGTTTCAGTTTACGATATGTTTTACGTAAATAAACGGTTTTATCAGCAACTAAATCATTAACATAATATATTTTCCCAAAGCTCAAAAAAACTTCCAACTTTTGCATTTCAGATTCATCACCGTTAAATCCCAATGTTTCAATTCTTACAATAATAGAAATATTGAGTTCATCATTTACCAATTTATCCATTGCCAAACCTGAATCTTGTGGAAGTTTATCTCCAACATAATCAATAACTGTATTCGTATCTAAGATATATCTCTGTCCCATTCTGTTCTTGCTTGTGTAACATATTGTAATAATTGTTCGGCTGTATTTTTTGAAATTGCCCCACGAAAATCAGAGGGTTTTTTGAGAACAGATTTCTTTTCTTCGTAGTCTTTAAAAACTTTACTTTCTTCTGTAAGTTTATTCCATTCATCAATCGGAATTTGAACGGCTGTATGTCGTCCTTGTTCATCAGAAAGATATTGTATGTCCATGATTTTAATATTTTTGATTAGTAAAAATAATCATTCATTTTATAAAACTACGAAAAAGCCGTGATTGATTTACTCCTGACAATACTTAATCAAAATTTATTCCAGTTTTCACCAAGAAAAATATCCTTCCACTTATTTATCATCCTTTCATTTTGTTTCTTGCAATGAATTTAAACCACAATAAAATGACACGCAGCATATTCTTATCTCTTTTCGTTTCAATCTCAATTTTTGCTTGCACGCAAAAGGCAATTCCATCTCAGTCTAATAGTTTTTTATTTGCCTTCAAAACTCAAACGGGGGTTAATGCTACGCAAGCAATTGACGATAGTTTACTCATAAAAGCAAAACGCTGGCAAGGCTCTGGAAATTATCCTGGCGTTGATGCTTGGGAGGTTTTTGAAATTTCTGGCAATACTAAACTCTACGGTGGTTTGCCTGGACAATCGGAATTTTATAGTGTCGAAAAATCTCTTTTAGACGTAAATTATGACAAAGTAAAATATTGGCAAAATCTGCAAGTTGCCCCGCATCCAACCTTTGGATTTCGTCCAAAAGTAGGTGAATATACTGTAAATACTTTAATCAAAGTGGCAGTATCCAAGACCTTAGCCAATCCAAAATACGGTCAGGGAGGTGCTTGGCAGGTTTTTGTGAATGATTACCCTAAAAAAATAACCTTCGTTAAAGAAATCCCTTTGAAATAATGAAACAAATTATTGTGGATGATTGTCCCGCTTGTGAACCTGTGAATAAGTTAATTGACAAATTATTGGAAAATGGTTTTGAGATTATTGAACAACGATTAGACGATTATCATTTTCATCAATTATATTTCAAATTATCAGGAAATCTTGATTTTTTGAAACGCAAATCTTTTGCAGGGTTTTCAAAGAAAAAATATACCTATTTCTGTGATTGCCATTGGACGGCGATTGAAGTTGTGGGGAAGTTAGGAAGGGATTAGCCACGAAGGCACTATGACTCTAAGTGTTGTTTTAGGTTTTGTCGCAATAATTAAAAGTATTTTTGTAATTTTAAATCATCATTTTTTTAACAACAACATGGGATTAGCACTTGAAGCACAAAAATATTTTACCGTAGAAGAATACCTTGAATATGAGGAACACAGCGAATTTCGTCATGAATATTATCAAGGGGAGCTTTTTGCAATGGCGGGTACATCAGCAACTCATAACGAGTTAGTGCAGGAAATAACTTTTGCTCTCAAAAAACATTTTCGTCCAAAAGGATGCAAAGTTTTTTCTGAGAATCTAAAATTAGAAGTCATAAAAAATGAATATTACCCGTACCCTGATGTAATGCTGACCTGTCATAATGTTGATTTAACGGCAAAATACATCATCAAATTCCCAAGTCTGATTATTGAAGTATTATCTCACTCAACGGAATCACGAGATAGAGGTTGGAAGTTTGCGAGATATAAGAAAATACCAACGCTTAAATATTACGTATTAGTCTCACAAACAAGTGTTTACGTGGAAGTTTTTACTCGAATAGAAGGCATTGATATTTGGAAATACCAGAGTTATGATACGATGGAAGCCGTCGTTGATTTTGATGAAATAGACTTTAAATTGCCTATTTCAGAGATGTATCAGAACATTGTTTTTGAAGAAGACGAAAATAAAAATCCCTCACCAGAAGAATAATCGGTGAGGGATTTTTTGTTGTGATTGCATGAATTAATTTTTACTTTTTCTTCTTCATGTTAGGCATATTCGCTGGCATTGCTACTGGCAATTTCGCCGTATAATCAGCAATTCCTTTTTCAACGGCACTTTTCATTCCCGCAAAACCTGAGTCTGAACCTCCTAAGGCAAGGGCTTTTTGAGCCAATGGCAAAGCCTCCGCATAATTTCCTAACTTACTCATAATCTGAGCCTTAGTCCATACATTACGGAAAGTTTCCGCTCCTGCAATGGATGTGTTTACCATTTTCAAGGCTTGATCCAATTTACCTTTGCTCGATAAATAATCCGCAGCAGTTCGCATAACACCCGCATTATCATTTGATGCTTTTGTGATGGCTGCCTCTATCATCTTAGATGTTTCAAGGGTGATTGGAGCAACAATTTTTTTATCCGACCAAGTAATATTCATGTCGGCTGTGCTATCTGAAAGTCCTGAGAAATCAATCGTGAAGGCTTCAGTTTTTGCAACGGTCACTGGCTTTACAGTTACACGCAAAGCATCTTTTTCTTGTGAATATGTGTTTTCTTGGGCATTAATATCTTTATTGAAAATCAACGTCCAATCACCCGCTGTTGGGATTGAGAAGATTCCATAAGTACCAGCTGCCAATTTCTGACCTGCAATCATTACATCATTAGAAAAGGTAATTTGGTTTGTGCCATTTGCACCCGTTCTCCAAATTTTATCATACGCTACAACACCTCCATAAACATCACGACCTCTCAATAATGGACGTGAATATTTTACAGAAATGTCTGTTGTTCCAACAACTTGAGAAACTGTTGCCGCTGGACTTGCTTGTGGTAAGCGAATTTGGGCAGTTGCCGAAAGCGAAATACTTGTTAAGAGGACAAGGAATAATTTTTTCATGTTTAATTTTTGTTTTTAGTTTTATCAAATTTACAGGATAAAATTGAAAGAGTTAAGTTTTAGGACAAATAGCTAATTTTTCGAGACAAATTTGTAGATTTGTTCATATAATTTAGCAAGCAAACATCATGGAAAAACCAGATTTCGTACTCGAATTAGAAAACCAAGCAGCATTGGCTGTGGAAAGGCTTAGAGAGGAAAGTTTTGACAAGAATCTTCCCTTTATGCTTGGCAATATGGAACTCCCAAAAGGACAATCTTATCTTGAATTTTCGGATGGACAAATTATCATTGCCACTTTTTCAGAAAATAAAAAAGAATATCATACAATTCATTCTCTGACAGAATCAGAATCCCACGAAATAAGAGAAAAATACAACTTACTTCCATGCCCCATTTATACATAATTGCAGGGCATAATGGTGCAGGAAAATCTACCTTTGGAAAGAATTTACTACCACTAAATGCTCAAAATCTAACCATTTTCGACGGAGACCTTGTTTTTAGTCAAAAACTAAAATTCTTTGCTTCGTATATAAAAGTCCACAAATATGCTGTCCAAGAAGCAGATGAAGCAACCGTCGAGGAATTTGAGAGATTAAGTAAAGATGCCATTGCTACTCAATCTGATTTTGCATACGAAGGTCATTTTAGTAATGAAAATTCATGGGATACGATTCGATATTTTAGAAAACAAGGCTACACAATTTCAATGATTTTTTTAGGTCTTGAAAGGCTTGATTTATCAGAAGAAAGAGTAAGTATTAGAGTATTTAAGGGTGGTTTTTTAGTCCCCACTTATGCTATTCATCATAATTATTACGGAAACTTAAAATTTCTGAATATTCACTATGATTTGATTGACAATTTGAGCATTTGGGATTCTTCTTCTGGAATACCTCAAATTTTATCGGTCATGACTAACCACAGTAAAGCATATCAATCTCCTCAATTACCAAATTGGTTTACCGAATTTTTACCTGATTTAGTTTAACAAAATGCACAGAAATCCCCTCCTCCAACTTTTAGAAAATCATCAGCCCTTCAACCCAGAAGAAACACAATTCAAACTACAAATGATTGAATTTGTCAATCAAAATCCTGATTGTTTTGAGCGTTCTTTACTCATCGGACACATCACGGGTTCAGCTTGGATTGTGGATAAATCTCGAAAATTTACTTTATTAACGCATCATCGAAAATTGGATAAATGGTTTCAGACTGGTGGTCATTGTGACGGTGATTCGGACGTGCTGAATGTAGCAATAAAAGAGGCAATGGAAGAAACAGGACTGACTGATATTCAAGCTATCAGTGCTAATATTTTTGACATCGACATCCACGAAATCCCTGAGCGAAAAGGTGTGCCAACACACCTACATTATGACGTAAGATTTTTGTTGGAAGCGGATATGAACGAACCTTTAATTATCTCCTCTGAATCCTCTGATTTGGCTTGGGTAGAACGCTCAAAAGTATCTCAACTTAATGATAGTCAGTCGATTATGCGAATGGCGTTAAAAGGAGAAAGGGCATAAAGGAGGAAGGGAGACAGGAAATGGACAAAAATTGCCTTATTTCTTATCTCCCTTTTCCCTTCCTCCTATCTCCTTTATTTCCTTCCTCCCTTCACAACGTTTCAATTCTAAAATAAACAGGAACAGCTGGGGTTTCGTAATATTCAGGGGCTTGCTGAATTTTATCAACAATGTCCATTCCCTTCGTAACTTCTCCAAAAACTACGTATAATCCGTTTAATTTCTGAGCTTCCAAAGCATTTGTAACGATGAAAAATTCGGTTGGCGAAGATGCTTTTTCTGGGTTTCCTTCATCGTAACGTGCCATAGCAATCGCTCCACGCTTGTGGGTGTATTCGGGAATATATTCGGGCGGCACGAGATAATCTAATTGATCTAAATATTCACCGCCACCTTGAATGGCAGTTTGATAAACGATTCTGTAAAAATTGCGGTGGACGTAGTAATTAGACTTTACGAGTCGAATAAAATTAGCACGATGTAAAGGTGTTTTGTCATATAGTTTCACCGTAATATCACCGCCAACAGTTTTAATAACTACTTCATTTTCAGTATTTTCTTTTCCATATTTAGTCAAAAAAGTTTTTGGGTCTTTCTCAAAAAGCCGCATATCTTTTTGGCAAGAAGACAAGAAGATTAAGGTTGTAAAAATTGATAATATAATTCGCATAAAAAGATGTTGGCTATGGTTTTGTCCAAGTTTTCAAAATATTCCTTTTCACCTTGAAATAAATTTTCCAATATGCTTACAAACAGAGACTTACCAAATCTGCGAGGACGAGACAAGAAATTGTATTTACTCTCATAAATAAGCCGATTCGCCAGAGCTGTTTTGTCAACATAGACATATCCGCCTTTGCGAAGTTTAGAAAATCTTGTATGCCAACTGGATACCTCTGCATTTTGAAGGAATTGAATTTTGAATCCTACAAAATTATGTAAAAATATGAGAAAACGTTTTTTTGTGGGAAAGTTGGATAAAGCTAAACCTATTTTTATCGTAACTTTGTAGTCAGAGAAACATCAAACATTCATTCAGATTACATGAAAATATCCCTAAATTGGCTTAAACAATTCATAGAAATAACTGAATCCGCTCAGGAATTAGACGAACTCCTTACGGGTACGGGTTTGGAAGTAGAATCAATCGAACGCCATGAGGCTATCTTGGGTGGTTTACAAGGTTTTGTCGTGGGCGAAGTGCTTACTTGCGAGCGTTTTGAAGTAAAAGAAAAACAACTCAGCTTAACGACGGTGGACATCGGAACGGGAACTCCTTCGCAGATAATTTGTGGGGCTTCAAACGTGGCGGCAGGGCAAAAAGTCATTGTGGCAACCGTTGGAACTACGCTTTATGATCATGCCAAAGGTGAACCAATTTTCCAGATTACAAGTAAAAAAACTTACGGACATCTATCAGAGGGAATGATTTGTGCGGAGGATGAAATAGGCTTAGGAACATCACACGACGGGATTTTGGTACTTGATACGACTTTGCCAAACGGAACGCCAGCCGCTCAATATTTCAATATAGAAGCAGATTTATTAATCGAAATTGGATTGACTCCCAACCGTGCCGATGCTGCTTCGCATTGGGGCGTGGCTCGTGATGTGAGAGCCAAAACAGGTCGAGAAATTACGTTGCCTTCGATTGAGAAATTTAAGGTAGAAAATAATAATTTCCCGATAGAATTAATCGTAGAAAATCCAATGGATTGCCCACGTTTTTGTGGGGTTACGATTGATGGTGTTGAGGTAAAAGAATCTCCCGAATGGTTACGTAAATCATTGGAAACGATTGGTTTACGTTCTATTAACAACATTGTTGATATTACCAATTATATCTGTCACGGACTCGGTCAACCGATGCACGCCTACGATTGGCACGCTATTAAAGGACAAAAAATCGTTGTTAAAACACTTCCTGCAGGAACAAAATTCACCACTTTGGATGAAGCAGAACGGACATTGGGCGAAACAGATTTGATGATTTGTGATACTGAAGAGGCCATTGGAATTGCAGGAGTTTTTGGCGGAATAAAATCAGGAATTAAACCTGAAACGTCAAGAGTTTATTTAGAAGTTGCTTACTTTGACCCTGCTTCGGTTCGTAAAACTGCCCAACGTCATGGCTTGAAAACGGACGCATCTTTCCGTTTTGAACGTGGTACAGACCCAAATGCCAAAATTTTTGCCTTGAAATATGCTACATTATTGATTCAAGAACTGGCGGGTGGTATAGTTTCATCAGAAGTTGCAGATTTTTATCCAAATCCAATTGAAGATTTTAAAGTACAGGTTTCGTATAAAAATATTGACCGTCTGATTGGTAAAAAATTAGAGAAAGGGTTAATACACGATATTTTAAAAAGACTCGACATAAGCCCCCTAACCCCCGAAGGGGGAATTTGGGACGGCGATAATTTCGATTCGGAAACTCCCCCTTCGGGGGCGGGGGGGGCTTGGACTACTTTCTCTGTTCCAGCTTATCGAGTGGACGTAACCCGTGAGGCGGATGTAATTGAAGAGATTTTACGGATTTATGGTTTCAATAATATTGAATTATCTGAAACACTGGGAACCGATTTCCTTTCAAGTTTCCCAGCCAAAGACCGTGAAAATTTACAATTGAAATTATCGCAAGTTTTGGCAGCCAATGGTTTCAACGAAATCATTACCAATTCCTTGACAAAACCTGCCTACGCTGAACTCATCAAAGGCGATTTACCGAATGAAAACGTTGAAATTTTGAATAAACTTTCGGAAGACTTAGGCGTGATGCGTCAGACAATGTTGTTTTCGGGTTTGGAAGTTTTGGCTTACAATATCAATCGTCGTCAGAAGGATTTAAAGGTATTTGATTTTGGAAAAACGTACCACAAAATCAATGACAAATACGTTGAAAAACGTCATTTAGCCATTTTTGTTACTGGAAATACGGCATCAGAAACGTGGCAAATGAAGTCGCAAAAAGTAGCTTTTCATAGTTTGGCAAGTGCAGTAAATAAAGTTTTAGGAACAATGGGCGTAAAGAATTTTGACAGTAAACCCCTCGAAAATTCAGCGACTTTTGAATATGGATTGACTTATTTAGTAAACAAAAAAGAAGTAGTGAAATTGGGCTTAGTAAAACCAAACGTCGCCAAAAAAGCGGAGGTAAAACAGCACGTTTTCTTTGCGGATATTGACTGGGATTATTTATTCAAACAATACAACGATAAAGCTGTTTTCATGGAATTACCAAAATTCCCCGAAGTTCGCCGTGACCTTTCGTTGGTAATTGACAAAACCGTAAGTTTCGACCAAATCCAGAAATTGGCTCGTAATTATGAGAAGAATCTCTTGAAGCAAATCAATGTTTTTGATGTATATCAAGGTGATAATTTGGGAGAAGGCAAAAAGTCGTATTCCGTAAGTTTCATGCTTCAGGATTATGAACAAACGCTAACGGACAAAGTTATCGACAAAACAATGGAGAAGTTGATGGCAGCATTTGAGAAAGAGATTGGGGCGGTGATTCGGAAGTAGTTATCATTTGATAAACTAAATTTTAAAACTCAACGTTTTACTAAAAAATTAACCAAACTATGTCAATGATAAAACAACCATTACTTTTGCAGGCTCATTAGGCGAAAAGCATCTTTATACCCTTTATGACTCTGGGGCTAATCTTTCGTGTATTCATCCAGATTATTTAAAGGATTTGGAAACTCCAACACAATTGGGGCGTATTCGACAAATTGGAACTGCCGCAATCGGACATTACATTGAAGTAACCCAAGCTGTTAGACTTGGTTTCTACATGGATGATGTTTTACTTTCAGATGAATTCTTAGTAATTCCAGGACTTAGTGAAGAAGCAATAATTGGTGCAGCAACCATGCAAAAATGGCGAACGAAATTTGATCGGTTCGACGCTTCGATTTGAACATGACATAGCCATAGTAGATCCAAAAGTTGCCAAAATGCAATTAATATAAATCAAATTTAAAATTCACAGGAAAATGTTAAAATCAAAAATTTTTACTGCTTTACTTATTGCTTTGTCCATCAGCGTATTTGCAGGAAATAAGCCAACAAAAAATGACGGAGCAACAGGCATACAATTTTTTAATGGCACATTTAAAGAAGCCTTAGCAAAAGCCAAAAAAGAAAACAAAATGGTTATGATGGATTGCTACACAACGTGGTGCGGTCCTTGTAAAATGCTTAAAAAGCAGGTATTCGTGGATAAAGCCTTAGGGGATTATATGAACCAAAAATATGTGTGTATTGCGGTTGATTATGAAAACGGTGAAGGTCCTGCGGTTGCTCAGCAATATCCAGTTCAAGGCTATCCAACATTATTCTTTTTGGACGCAGCAGGAAAAGTCAAAAAGACTATGGTTGGTGTTCCACCAAATCCCATTGATGCCGTTTTGGCTATGGCTAAGAAAGTGGTGAAATAGTTGTTAGTTTATCAATGGGCAGTAAAAAAGGCGGTTTTAAACATCAATGTTTAAAACCGCCTTTTTTACTGTTCACTACAAACTACTTGCTCTCCCCTCTTCTCCCTTTCTTTCCCTTCATCCTTTCTCTCGCATCATCTTTAATATCCTCATATTTAGCAAATTGGTCGGCGGTAAGAATGGTTTTCATCTTATCGTTCTGAGCCGAAACTAAATCACGCATTTCTTTCATGGCAACTCTTTTATCAGCAGCATCCCGCATAGACCCTCGTTTTTGATTCAATTCCAATAACATCGGCTGAATTTGAGCCACTTGGTCGTTCGTCAAAGTAAGAGATTTTGTCAAACGTTGAACTTGTTTTGCTGTTTTTTGCTCAGGCGTTTGGTCTTGTCGAGCAACATTTTTAGTGCTTAGTGCATAGGCACTTGCCGAGTCAATGTTCACAGCAAAAGAAGCTACAAAGATGCTTAATGCTAAAATTAATTTCTTTTTCATATTTTCTATTAATTGTCAATGTTTGTTGGTTAGATGTGTTTAAAAAGTAAAGGTTTAAAGTAAAAAGTAAAAACATATTTTGCAGAAATGCTTTTAAAACCTTAATTTTGTAAAACAAAGAAGAAAACGACTTTGTAGGGGCCTATAGCTCATTCGGTTAGAGCAACTGACTCATAATCAGTAGGTGCTTGGTTCGATTCCAAGTGGGCCCACAATACAAAACCCTGATAATCAAATAGTTATCAGGGTTTTTTGTTTTCAAATTAGTCTCTAAAAAATTCACTCTCATTACAACTCTCATTACATAATACCCTGTTCCTCTAAAATAAGGCTGTTTCCTCCTCTTTGGTCTCATTGCAAAAAACTTTAAAATTTTCAATATTTACCTGTATCAAGGTGTAATTTTCTCACTTTGGTACTTGATGCTGACCTAACTGCTGGTTATATCAGTAACTAATCTATCCATAATCTATTAGTCGCCATTGGTGCGAGTGAAAACAAAAAACCCTATTACCTTAAAAGATAATAGGGTTCGTCATTAAGAATAACGCAATAAAAAGGCTAATTCATTGATAAATTTTTAATAATCATTAGATTATTTTATCAAAATATCAATTCAACTCATCATCTTTCTCTGATTTATCAGAAATAAACAGGTTCGTAATTATTAAAAAGATAATATCTATAATTTCCATTTACTTTTTTGGTTAAAATGTGAATAATAATTCATGGTACAACTTTGCACCATCTAATCTCTAAAATTGTCTGGGAGTAAAAAAGTTGTAACGTTCCCACCTGCAACCAACATAGTATCAAGTTGCGTATCGTCCAAGATAACATCTTGATAAATCTTTGGGAGTGTTGGATTTAACCTCCCACTAAATAGCATTCCTCCGCCCTGTTGTTCGTAGATAATTACGCATGGATAGATTGGACGTTTTAATGATTGTAGGCTCTCTCTATTGGAAAGGTTAAATATCCCGTCCAATAATCTGATTTTATCGGTTCTCTGCATTTTCTTGGTTGTTTAAATTAATTATCAAAACCAACTACGATAACAAAATTATGCTTCGTTAAAAGTTGCTGTCTTATCGTTTCCGCTTCATCGTCTGAATAATTGAACAGGGTTCTCGAATTTCCAACCGTGGCAACCTCACAACGTTTTAACCCTTCATCGTGTCTTAAATAAAGCACCGTGCCATGTCCTTTGGTTGCATCCGCTAAACTTGATACGTCGTTTTCAAGAAAAACTTTTTCAAGTAGCTTAATTTTATCGGTTCGCTTCATGTTCAATTAGTTTATTTTCAAGTTCAAATAATTCTGCTTCTAATTGTTCGTTACTCCACGTTGAAAGGTCGAGTTTTTTATAAGGCTTACCCATCTTTATGGAAAGATATTCCAAACATTTTTCAAGTTGTTCATTGGATAAAGTTTCTGGATTAGCATTTAACATTCTCTCCATTTCAATAGCATCAAAACCACCTGTTAATGATTTGATTGTCTTTTTATCCCTTCCATTAAAGGCAAGGTCTAATAATTTTCTTTTATCTGTCATTTTTTGAAGTTGTTTAAATCTGGGAACAGTGGCGTACTACCCTTCCAATTTTGGAATGCTTCAAAGACTTTTTGCAATGCTTCAATTTTCTGTTTACGATTCATCATCTGTATTTTTTAAACGGTTAATAAGGTCGTTAATTTGGGTATCTGAAAGAGAATTAAAGTCGATTTTAGTTTCAGTCTTCTTAGGAATTACGTAACCCATTATCTTAATGTAAGCATCCACTTTCTCTTTGGCTTCCAACTCATCCAAAGCACTTGTAAAGTCTTCGTACTTAGATTCAAAAAGAGTAGTTATCATTTCACGTAGTTCTGTGGTCGTTTTGTTGGGTACGCCCTTTGGTCTGCCGTTGGGATTGTTTGTCGTTCCTTTCATTTTTGTATTTATTTGTTGTTTACAGGCTTCAAAATTGAATACCCTTTGATACTTAAAACTAAAAACTTAGTTCACCCCGTTCTTTATTCTTTTTTTTTAAAGGTTTGTCTTTTAGGAGAAAGTTTTGATTTACTTCTTTGATGAAAAATTAAATTTTGTTGTTGTCGGGATTTTCATTTTTTTGAAAATTGCGTTACAACATCTTTTTAAAATATCTTTTTAAATAATCTTTTTAAAACATCTTTTTAAAATATCTTTTTATAGGTGCTGTACTTTTGTTGTTAGCTTGCTGTGAGGTTGTTGTAAGATTGTAAAACCCTGTGCCGTTCCCTTATTATAGCTGTTGTTAGGTTGCTGTTCAAAAAGGAACTTTAACTTTATGGTTTTTCTTATTGGCCCTTTCTGCTAAAACCTGTTGAACCTCCGCTTTACGTAGTAGTTCTTTTTGCTTAGATAAATCCCTTTTGTCTTCTGCAATGTTCACCAATGATTTAAAATCCATTTTGAAACTTGCATAATAACCTCTAACATGATTCGAGTAGTAGATTAAGAACCAATCATTTTGTAATACCTTTTTGATTTTATCCTTATGGTATCTCATTGAGTATTTAGCTATTAAATCCCTATTCTGTGAGGTCGTTACTTTCTTTTCAAAGTCTTCTTTACTTGAATAACCAAACGCCCTTAAAACCCAATTATCATCTGTTCCCTTATAGTATGCTTTCGTTCCTATCATGCTACGAATAGCAACATAGAAGCTAAAAACCACCAATTCAAATTCTGTTTTTTCCTCTTGAAATTTCAACAATAACTCAATGCTTATACTTGCGTTGGGGTCTGGCTTATATTTATAATAAAGTTCTTTGCCGTCCTGCAATCGAGATTCAAGACGATTAGAATTTAGATGAAAATAATTTAATGAATATACAATTTCATCCGTTGTTAAATCGTCTTCGTCCATATCTGAAAATTCCTTTATCATTCGATCGTAGACGGCATAATCAAACATTTGTCTAATCGTTCCCCCCTGGTCTTTGTGAATGTTTTTCAAAAGAGTTATTGGTACGGTGGCATATCGTGGTTTACTCATTTTGCCCTCCTTTTTTCGCCTTAACCTTTGCCATATTCTGAAAAAACCAATCCATAAACTCTTGTAAATTTCTGATAACTAAATAGTAACCTTTGGCATTTTCAATCTGTCTTTTATAGTCATGTTGGGCTTGGCTCATTTTGTCGTTTCCAATCTTAATTTCTATCTTGACCGCCCGCCCGTGGATAACGGCATCTAAATCAGAAATACCATTCTGCATAGAGGACTTGGCTCTGAATGATTTACCGTGTTGATTGGTACGCATTACGCCCTCATTGGATATACGCCCGCAGTAGCAATGGTCTTGACTGTTCAAAAAGTCAATAATGCACTTACTTAACCCGTTAGCACTTGCATCCTCATACGGTGGAACAGTTAAGGCATAGTCAGGAATATTTGGGTATTTAGCTTGCTTACTTGCTTTTACGGCATCCTTCAAAAGTCTAATTGCCTGTTTATCGGTTATTTCACCCGAAAATAAACCGTTCTTTTCATCTGTCTTTTTCATAGTGGGAATAGGGTTAATTGTGTAGGTTTTGGGAATAGTTCGGGGTTCGTAGTGTACTCATTTGCAAGGTGCTGGGTAACTTTGCAGTAACGCTTACGAATAACGACAATACTTTTATTTTGGCGAAAAGTACGGACGTATCGACAAATATTTTCTCGCATAATGCCACTATCTGCATCAGCTTCTTTCATCGTTTTAGGACTATCAAAAAAGGATTGAAAAACGGCTTTTAATTGGTCGATTTTCTTATCTTTGCCCTGTCTTACAGTCAAAGATTGGAGGTTAGTAGTTTGCATCTGCTGACCTCCTTATTTTTTTCCCTCGTTCTTTATGTATGCCCTCAATTCAGCTTTGTTAAATAGTAACCTGCCATGTACTTTCTTATGAGGGATTTTATCAATATTGCAGTAGATGGTGGCTTTCGCACATTTCAACTCTTCTAATGCAATCTCAATACCTTCATATTTATCATCGTCTGGCATTGATACAGGTTGTTGATTGTAAATAAGTCTTTCAATTAATGATTTGACTTCTAAAATATCTTGCTGAATAGCAAAGAAAGGGTTAATACTTTGTTCCATTTTTATCTGTTTTTAAATAATTATGATGTAAAGGTATTTTGAGTTTTTAAGGCATAAAAAAAAGCCAAACACTAAGTGAATGACTTTGGAAATACATTTCTGAAATTGTCAGGGTGTTAGCTTTAACTTCTTTAAAATCAATTTGTTATCTCTAAAAAATTGTCCGACAATTTGGTAAATATGTCCTGTTGCTGTTTCGGCTTTAAATCCTGTTTTTGTTAATGTTGTTGATTTTTTTATATTCAGATTAATTACCCTTTCTGATAAACCGCAATTACTTAAAGCATCTGTTTTAATCTTGGCAATAGTTGGAAATTTGTCATTAGATAAACCCTTTATATCAACACAAATATCCGTAACGGCTTCTTTGAATTTTATTAACTCTTTATGTATTTTATCTTCACTTTTGTACGGTTTTCTTTCGGTTACTTTCCCCTGTTCAATCTCTTTGGGTGCTGGTGTGGATAGTTCATTTAATAGGCTTGTTAAACGCTCCCTTGTTCCTGCCGTGAAAGATATGTCTTCTGTATGAAATAGTGCGGCTTTATAAAAATTAATCATTATTTCTGATGTACGAAATAATGAAATAAACTCACGATGATTATTAACTATTAGATACCATGCTTTATAATTTTCTCCTGCCAAAAGCCCGCACTCATACCAATTTTTAATTTGAATAACTTTAACCCGTTTTTTATCAATGAAACTACCTCTATACCCTACTCCATGCACCATTTTCATAGCACCGTCAAAAACGCAATTACTAAACGTTTGGTTGTTCCCGAAAATAGAAGTAGATTCTTTTATTTTTGATTCATGTTCAGAATAGGCTTTCATAAAACCCTTATGATATGCTTCAAAATAAGGATTAATATTTTCATAGGTAATTCTTTCAAGTGATTCATTATAATACTCTTCTTTCCAAAAGGTCATTAAGTCATCCCAAGCATCTGTCTTGAAAGGTGTTTTGATTCCATTGAAATTAAACTCTGTCCATCTTTGACCGTCATAGAAATATGGTGCTGAATGTTTGTAGGCGTATTCAATCTCAAATGGAGTGGTTTTAAAATAATCGTAATTATCAAAATTGTCAATTCTTAAAAAAACTGTATCTTGCATCATCATTTTAGTTTAAAAACCCTTTCTCTCTTGGTCGGTGGAAAGGGTTTTGTTTTATGTAAGGATTAAATAAATTTTACACGCCCATCGGTATCAAGAAATTAATAGGAATTTTTAACCCTTCGCTTAACCGTCTAATCATTAATACGCTTAGTTCTTGTTTCCGATTCATTACCTTTGATACCTTCGTTTTGTCTCCAATAAAAGGGATTAAATCCACCTGTTTCAAGTTATCTTGTTCCATCCTGTACGCCAAATACGCTATGGGGTCGCTGGCTTGCATAGGTACGTGAACGTCTTCGTATGCTTCTATCAAAGTGATAAGCATTTCCAACTCTTGCCCATCGGCACTATCCTTTGGAGGGTTCAACTTCATTAAGGCACGAACCTTGTTTAGTGCCATTTTGTGATATTTTTCGTTATTAATATTATCCATCATATTCAACTGTTTTAACGTCTATTTTATCGTATTCTTTGTGTGTACCAATCCAAATGATAAAAACCATTTGATAGTCATAATCTATTTCAGTAACCAATCTGTAATCATTCCCCTTGATATTGAAAACTACCCTATCATTTGCTACAATGCTGGCATTGCCATAAGTCTGTTTTACATCGTTTGGTGTATTCCATTCTGCTTGCTTCACAACGTTGTACCAATCCAATAACGGAAACTCTGCTGGGGGGTGAATTAACCAAAAATCCCTCAATGTACTCTTTGCAATTATTCTCATTTTCAAATATATTATTATGTTGCGAATATAGCAACTATTTAAAGCATATCCAAGAAAGTATCTTCTGTTTCTTTCTCAAAACTACCCAAATAATTTTCAGTCGTTGAAATTTGGGCGTGGCCTAACTTTTGGCTAATCATCATAAGCGGTGCATTACTTCGCATTAATTTTGTGGCGAAACTGTGGCGTGCTTCATAGGTGTTTAACTTTTCCTCAATCCCTAATTTTTGCCCTATTCGATTCATGTACTTATTATTCATCTTGATAACCTGGTGAATGGTTGCCTTTTGTCTTTCGGGTGTATCTTTTGAATTAAGGAACGGAAAAACCAAGTCATTATCTTTGGTTCGTTTGGTTGCTTGGCGTTCTAATACGCCCCTCATAGTATCATTGATTCTCACATGGATAGTAGCATCTTCATTTGATTTACCTTTGGTTTTATTTCTTTCAAAGTAAATGCCTGTTTCTCTGATATTACCCCATGTCAAACGAAGCATATCCTCAAAGTTCATTCCATTACCAAAATAAGAGAATAGCCATAAATCGTGGGCCCGTTGTTCACTTGATAATGGTTCGGGTTGGTAGTTCTTGATACTTTCTAATTGAGCGTTGGATAAGGCTTTTTTGATGTTACGACCTTTGGGAATAGTGAAGCCGTCCCGACCAAAGGGATAAAAAGATTTATCAATAAGATTTTGAGTTATTGCTTCATTAAATGCCACTCGCAAAGTGCGTGAATAAATGCCTACTGTTGTGATAGTTGCACCCGTGGGCGTTCCGTTCTTTTTCTGGGGTGCTTTGCCTTCAACTAATAACCAATCCTGCCACTCTTCCAATAGGTCGCTGGTAAGGTTGCAAAATTCCAAAATGTACGGTTTATTCTTTTTGTAACCTGTCAATTTATTAGGGTACTCTTCTTTGAGGTATTGAACGAAACGCCCCAACGACTTACCGACCAATCCAAAGACGATACCGTGCGAAATTTGCCCTTTTGCTTTGAGGGTAGTACATTTGTTTTCTAAGAATGAGATAACATCATGTTTGATGATAACTTTCTCAATATCGTAATTGTCGAATAAATCTTTGAAAGTGTCAAAGTTGAAATTAACCCCCAACTCTTCAATGATTTTATTTGCACGCAACACGAAGCCGTCAATCTTGATACTTTCATTTTTACCTTTTTTGGCAAAGAGGAGGTTATGAAAATTGATAAGGTCTTTATTTTTAATTCGATTATCAAATTCAGAACTTTTGATTTTCACATAATCGTCAGGTGAAATTTTAAGTTTAGTCGAATAGTCCCTTTGGGTTCTGTTGTGTGTAATTCTCAATTTGATGATACCGTTTTCATCAGTAGAGTTTCGAGTGTCAAGAAATATTTTAGCCGTTGCCATGTTATTGTATTTTTCTAAGTTGGTGTAATGAGACTAAACGCTACTCTCATTACAACTCTCATTACAAATATACAAGATTAACACTAAACGACAATAAACAGATATAAAGTGTATTTAGTTAAGTAGTTGAAATACAGTATTTTATAACAGTAAGAATAAGTAGAGGTAAGTATAAATAAGTGGCTGGCTATGACTTGTAATCAGTAGGTGCTTGGTTCGATTCCAAGTGGGCCCACATAATTAAAACCCTTCATTCGTACTGTTTGGAGGGTTTTGTTTTTGTAACTCATTGAACGTTAATCTAATAATCTTGAATGGAAGTTTTATTTTACAATGATTTAACTGTAGGAAAGCTAAATATGGGAAATCACGACTCGTGAATCGTTGAAAGATTTGGTAAAACAAGCTCTTAATCCAGATTCGTTTAACAAAAAAGCCAAAGACCGATTATTTGAGTACGCCTTTTATTACGGAGAACAAAGCTATTTTAGTCAATTATCAGTCCTAAAATATCCCCCTGCTGACCGTTGGGAACAGGAAGGAAAAGAGGTTTTGAAACGTATGTTGTCTGAATATCAGCAAGATAACTTAAAAGCTTTAGAACCTAAATTGATAAAACATGGGATTGATTTTAGAAACGAACTGAACCTTTCGCCTTTCATATTGGCAATTTGGTATGGAGCAACGCAAATTGCAGAACATCTTATTGAAAATGGAACAAAGACTAATCTGACGGATAATTTTGGTAGAAATGCCTTGCAATTGGCTCTTTTGAAGGCAGAATTAGACTCAGCTTTTAAACAGAAAGTTATTAACAAATTTTACGGCACGCTCAAAACAGAAAGTATCAGAGTAAAAATTGATAATAAACTTTTGAAGATTGATAATCATCAAGCGGAATTTTTAATGTTGAATTTTATGATATCAACCTTGAGAACAAAGATTATTGCGGGTACAACAAGACAAAATAGATTTGAGAATAGCGAAATTCCTGTGTATCAAACCCAAGATTATTTGGATTTTTATGAGGGATTATCAACTCATGTGGTTGCAGATTATCGAAAAGTACGGAGTTATTTATCCAGTATTTTGTCTAAGAATGAAGTAAATAGAGACGATAAATATAACAAAAAACTTTTTCTCAGAATTCAACAGGGAATGTATTTACCCAATCCATTATTGGAAATTTTGGTTGGTGAAGAATGGGTAAACATCTATGATTTGATTGATATGGACGACATCGAACAAAACCATGCAAAATATAATAAAATTGTATTTACGACTATTAAAAATTATCGAAAATCAGTGACGGGATAAAAAAATTTAATGCCAAATACTCATTTCACCTTCAAACAATTCACCATTCATCAAGACCAAACTGCGATGAAAGTGACAACTGATGCCTGTATCCTGGGTGCCTATACAGTGGTGCAAGGAGCGAAAAGTATTCTCGATATTGGAACAGGAACAGGACTACTTTCACTAATGTTGTCTCAACGAAGCGAAGCAAAAATCAATGCCATTGAAATTGATGAAAATGCTTATAATCAGGTGGTTATGAATGTGAACGAGAGTATTTTTAAAGATAAAATAACAATTTATAATACTTCAATTCAAGAATTTATTACCAAAAACTTTTACGATTTAATTATCAGTAATCCACCCTTTTTTCAGAATCATCTAAAATCTGAAACCTCCGCTCGCAATAATTCCATTCATACCGACACCCTTTCTTTTGAAGATTTACTTAATACCGTTTTACGATTATTATCATTCAATGGCACATTTGTTGTCTTACTACCTCTGTATGAGAGTTCGTTTTTTGAGCAATTATCCATTTCAAAAGAACTTTATCCCCAAAAAAAACTCACGATTAGACATCGAAAAGGGAGTAAAATATTAAGAATTATTACGACCTTTGGAAGAATAAAAAAAGAAATTATTAACGAAGAATTAATTATCAAAAATCC
>JAYVIV010000275.1:0-18185 GCA_043769985.1 Arcicella sp. | reverse complement strand
TAGGTTCGGCGTGAGGCATCACAAACAGGTCAACGCAACAGTCTAATTGCCAAGGATCTAACCAACTATTTTCGTCTGAACCACCGTGGGCAGAAGAAGGGATTTGTGCATTTACAAAAAACGCAGCGGCAATGGCTCCATTTTTACCTTTATTTAATACCCAACGAGGCACATAAGTCAGTGTTTTATAAACAGGCAGCGTGATGGGTGAAGTGGTATAGACACCAACTACGCCCCTTGATAACCAAGAAGCAATGGATGCATCAATAGCTGGGGTACGAGCTTCGGCAGGGACAATAAACGTCCCTCCTCTATACTCGACACCTGCATAGGTAAAATCAACGCCATCTCGGGTCTTATTGGGATTAATAACCCATTTAATTGGTCCACTAAAGTTTTTGAGCATCTCATAGACAAAGCCATAAGGTCTTAAACCATTATTGATTGTTTGTGGATTAATACCCATATTCACAATAAATGAACCGGCTGAAATAGTTTCAGGTGCTTGTGCCTCTGCTCTATTGAATAAGCAAAAGATTGACAACAAGAAAGTAATTAAAAAATTGAGGAAAAATTTCATTTTCATTCTAAAATTCGTTTTTTTAATTAATTGCATTTCATTGAATAAGATAAAACTTAATCTCTGAGTCCAGCTCAACAAAACACCTTGGGTGTCTATTGTCAAAACCTGATTTTGCTTATTATTCATTTTATTAAAATTTTGGTACGCCCTATTATAAGGTAATACGATACTAAATTGAATTACAAGAAATGGCTAACTTTTCTAAAGCATTATTTAATATGCTTGCATCATAGCAAGTATAGATAGTCATTATCTGCATTGTTGCCATAATGAATCCAAAAAGTATATCAAGCCATATAGATTGGTGATGAAATACATTTTTTGGGGACAAAAAACAATATATTGACAGCTGCAAAGATAAAATTCAGCATGATGAATTGTAAACAAAAGTAATGCCAAATTTTAGTAGAGAACGGGATCCATGTACTAAAAAGCCTTAAAATATTTTATTTTTGGATAATAAAGGCTATAACAGACTTAAAAATTTCGGTTCAACTACAATTTATACGGGAATGAACGCTGACAGGGTTCAAAACCCTGCCAGCGTTAGCTCATACTATGATTTACCGTATAATTTGTAGAAGAACCACTAAGTTTTACTCTAAAACTATGTTCCCTATCTTAACTATGTGGTTGCACTATTTAACCCTAAAACTCACCCCAACTTTCAGCCCCAGATTATAGGCATTGGTCTGAATGAGGCTTTTTGAATCGTTGATGTTGTTTAATAAATATGAGGCTGTTGGCTCAATCGTTAGGAAACAATCTTTATTGACCAAATGCTGAAATCCTGCCGAGGCATTAATGAATATGTTACTTTGCTTTTGCGTGGATTCATACATCAATTGCGAACCTCCGCTGATGAAATAACGGTTACGCCCTGTTACTTTGAAAAACCGCTGAACGTCCGCTTTTAAACCAATCATTTGCAATGTCTTTGCTTCAATTCGGGTTTGTCCAATAAACTCATTATCATTCTTACCAACCGAAACTGAATTGGAATAATTATTAGAATTCTTGACGGATATTTTCTCAGTATTCACTTGATATTCAGCCCATTGACGCATTTTCAAATAAGAAATATTACCTCTAAAATTCCATTTATTTCCAATTGCTTTTGTAATTCCTAAGTCAAAAGCAAAACCATTCCTTTCTGAATCAAAGAGATTATTGGTTTGAAGATTCTGAATATTTTGGCTATTTATTGTTAAGATTCTGTACGTCTGTAAAGGCATAATATTAAAGGTCACATACAGCGGGCGACGAATTGGTTTTGCTTCTCGATTGATATTTATCTCATTAATTTTCGGAAGCATTATTTGATTCTTAACCAATACAAAATCTTTGTTTTTGAGCGTTTCAAGGGGTTTTGTATAACGAATTTCTTGAATAACGGCATCATTAGTGGAGTAGTTAATGGGGACACTGACAACACCAAAATTGTCTGAATTGGGATTCGTCAGATGAATGGATTTTTTGGATTTTTCTTCCATATTATTGTCAGTATTCCCAAGAATTATTTTTTGGGATTCCCCCCTGTTGTTGTCTGTATCTTCACTGACAATGAAAGAGGTGGATTTTTTGAATTTTTCTCTGTTATTCTCGGTGTCATCACCCTTGTTGTTGTCAGTGTCTTCACTGACAATCTTACGCAATCCGTTGTCAATGGGGATACTGACAATAACAGAGTTTAATCCTGACATCCTTGAATCTGGTAAATCCAAGTTCATACTGGGTTGCCCCACGTTTTTATCTAAAGAATTACCCAAACTTGAAACAACAGGTAACTTATCATCCATTCCCACAAATTTTTTCGTACTCACGGAATATTCTTGAAAATTTTGTTTGGCAATTGGTTCATTCAATAACGTTGAAAAAGTAGGCACTTCTAATGATTTCTCAATCTTCGGAAGCAC
Organism: Arcicella sp.; assembly: GCA_043769985.1. Classification (GTDB taxonomy): domain Bacteria; phylum Bacteroidota; class Bacteroidia; order Cytophagales; family Spirosomataceae; genus Arcicella. Next base: position 15,686 of record JAYVIV010000275.1, on the reverse strand, counting down.
CCTACTTTCAACTTTTGATGTAGTTGTATTTACAAATGTTTCAGAGATATACGGAAGTCGTCCTTTTGAAGGACGACTTCTGTTGCCTTGCGTATAATCAACGGTTGAGCCATTTTCCTTCACTAAATTCATCGCTAATTCAGCCTTATTTTCAGTATTCCCACTATTCAAAACAACACCGCCAATCAACAAAAGCAGTGCCACAACGGGGACAATCCATTGTCTCAACCTCATTCCAACGTTTGGCTGTTGTGGTTGAATTTCTTTATGTATATTCTCCCAAGTAAGGTCACTTGGTTCGGGTTCATAGTCCGAGAAAGTGTCTTGGAGAAATCGTTTTAATATGTCTTCTTCTGAATTTTTCATTTGGTATTTTTTGTGCTTTCCGATTTTGGGAAATCGTATTACACTTTTTCTTCGTATCCGATTTTAATTAATTCTTTTTTCAATAAATCTCGTCCTCTTGACAATTGCGATTTTGATGTACCTTCTGAAATATTCAACATTTGAGCGATTTCAGCGTGATTATATCCATCTATCAAATAAAGGTTGATGACCATTCTATAACCATTTGGCAATGTGTTGATGATGTCTAAAACTTGGTCTCGGCTTAGGTTAGAAAAAATATTTGAGTCCATTTCGGGTTGCTCCATGATGGTTTCGTAGCCAATCTGTTCTCGCTCGTGAATGGTGTGTCTATAATGGTCAATGGCGGTTCTGATAACGGATGATTTTACCCAATAATTCACCGATTCTATCTTTTCGAGGTTGTGTAGATTCTTAAAAATCTTGATGAATGCTTCTTGAAAAATATCCTCCGCTTCAGCAACTGTCCGTGCATAACGCCTACACACGCCCAACAGCCGCCCCTTATACAGATTGTAGAAGGCGGTCTGAGCTTTGGGGTCATTGCGTTTACAGGCAAGGACTAATTCTTTTTCACTTACTGGCATTTAGCGTTTAACGGTTGTGTTTTAGTTTTTTAAGTAGGCAGTTTTAAGGATGCAGCGAACAGAATGAATAAGTTTGGTCAATAAGCAAACTACGGGAAAACTGCATACTGCTTACTGAATACGGTATTTAACAATCAATTTTCCATCAATCGCTATTCGTAGAGCATAGCGGTCGAGTCCTTCCTTTGTTTCAATTTGATAATAGGTTGGTATTTCCCCCCCTAATCTGGTGGCTTGATAATAAGGTTCGAATGTAACAGTTCCAGATATAAACAGAACACCAGGATAGGAATTTGACATTGAATTTTTAACTAATAGAGGTAAATCTTTTTCCTCCACAGCCTGCGAGCGGATTACAATTAAATCCCGTTTTTTGGGTAGATTATCAATTACTAAAATGCGTTCTTTTTGATTATTTTTATACGCTGCATAATTCGTTTTTGCTTGCCCAAATCCTGTTTGAGCAACGCCATAATCATATTGCCATGTGTTGTAATTTGAATTGACATAGTCTATAATATCCGTAGTTAAAATATTGTTATTCAATACTTTATACGATAATTCATTCTCAATTGGTGATACCCACTGCAGGATTGCTCCTGAATCTGAGAGGGTTATTTCGGAGGTTAATATGGAACCGTTTGGACGGTCTCGGTAAGTTAGAATTATTTTGAAAGCAGCATTTGAATTAATGCCAGTATTGGTTAATTCATAGATTGTTACACTCGCATCTTTCAATTGATTATTACTTATAAATTGCTTCACTATGGTAGGAATCTTTGTATCAAAATTCACTTGATCCGTACTTGTGAAATTGATGGCGGACACTTTTTCAACTTGCACAATCTCTTGCTGGAGAAATCTACTATTAGCGTCAAAAAAGAGGTTTAAAGTGGTTTTCCCGTCCGTCTGAACCGTCAATTTATATCCATCAGTTTGGGTTGATGATTTCATAATATCATACGCCATGAGGATTTGGGCAGTTGGGTAATTGCTAAAAATATACTGTTTAATGGCAGATGGAAGCGGTTTTACTACGCCAACTAATTCATTTAATTCAATAATTTCTCCATTATAATCAACCAATGAAAGGACTTTGCTACGGGGCGAAACAAAATCCGCTTGCCAAGTTTTATTTGGCTCCAAAGGCTTGAAAATGAAGGTTGCCACGTCTGGATACATCTGTTTGAAGACTTCCGTAGATGCTTGTGGAATGACGGGCGGTTGTGGTGGAGAAACGTCCTGCACAACTTTATCGCAACTGGTGAAAGAGAAAATACTTAACAAAAAATAGATTTTGCGAAAGCTATTACGAACAATGAACTCATGGGAGGAGGCAATGTATCTCTTACAGCCGTACCAAGAAGACTGGACACAATTTTTAACTTGGAGAAAATATATATTAATTAATTTTTTCATGCTTTTTTATTCGATGATTGAGAAGTATCTGAGTATCAAGATACAACAAAAATCGTCCTTACAAAAACATGGACGGAAATGGGTATTAGAAGGGTTGCATTAGATGTAAAAAAAGTTTAGATAATATTTTCTGTCTAAACTTGGATTCGTAGGATTTAGGGATTAATTGGATTTTGATTTAAAATGGTTAGCCCTCCCTCATACCTACGACCTCATAATTCATATCTAAAATCATACTTCAAAAATAACCTCCTCATTCGGCACACGAGTACGTTCAGCGTAAATGCCTTCGGGTTTTCCTGTTCCACAAGCAACAATCATGGTGATTTCTGCGATGGAGGGTAAATTCAAAATTTTCTTCACAATATCTTGGTCGAAACCTTCCATTGGGCAAGTATCATAGCCTTCTGCTGCCATGCTCAACATGAAGGTTTGAGCCGCCAACGCACATGATTTATGCGTCATCACTCGTTGGTCGCCATTGTTTCTTATCCGTAAAAATGGCTTGCGGAAACCCATGAAAAAGACGATGATTGTTCTGAGTAAAGTATTGAATCCGAAAGAATCAGAACGATAAACCAAGGGCATCAATTTTCTGTAATAATCCAAAGCCCGTTCATCTCTTTTGGTTAAAGTTTTACCTTCAAATTGTTTTTTGAGATTGCCTAAATTCCATTCAGAACGCTCTTTCCATTTGTCTTGCCGGGTGACAAAAACGACGACTTGATTAGCAGTTTTTATGGCAGATTGCCCCATACAAGCGTGTGTGAGGGCATCGTGAACAGATTTCGTTTTCACCCAATAAAATTCCCAGAGTTGCATATTGCTACTATTGGGCGACAGAATAGCACGGTCAATACTACGTTTAACGGCTGATTCATCAAAAGGAATTGTCTCATCATAAATCCTAACGGAGCGACGTTTTTGGATAATTTTATCGAAATATAGGGTTTGCATGGTTCTGGTTTTGGGTTTACTTCTTCAACAAACAAGCCATATAAAATCCATCATAGCCATCCGTTGCGGGGGAGGTTCGGCGTTCTGATAAAAGCTCCCAATTTTCGGGTTGTTCGGTTAATAATCTTTGTATATGGAACTCACTTTCAGAGGGTAATAAACTGCAAGTGGCAAAAACCATTTTGCCGCCTTTCTTCAACATGGCTGAATATTCTGATAGAATTTTCCACTGAATTCTTCTTAAATTATCAATAAAAGCGGGGGTCAATTTCCATTTTGCATCTGGATTTCTACGGATTACGCCTAAACCCGAACATGGCACGTCCAACAACAATCTATCGGCACTATTTTCGAGGCTCAAAAGGGTTTTGGCATCAATCAATTTGGTTTCGATGTTATCCACGCCATTGCGTTTTACTCGTTTCAAAAGCTCCGTTAATTTACGTTCCTCCACGTCCATTGCCACTACTCGCCCTTTATTTTGCATCAACGCTGATAGGTGCAATGCTTTTCCGCCCGCACCTGCACAAGCATCAATTACTCGCATTCCAGATTTTACGTCCAAAAATGGGGCAACTAATTGAGAAGCAGCATCTTGCACTTCAAAAAAACCATTTTTATATAGTTCAGTTTTGGAAATATTACTTCGTTTTTGCAGGATTAAAGCATCGGGTAATTCCGCTAAAACACTGGTTTCGATACTGATTTCGTTCAATAAATCCTGTAAGGCTTTTTGATTGGTTTTCAAGGTGTTAGCTCGCAAAACTACGGGAGCTTGTTGATTCAATGCCTTGATTTCTTCCGTCCATTTTTCAGCCCCTAATTCGGCTTCACCTAAGGTATCGAGCCAGTCGGGAACGGATTCACGGATTTTGCGAATTTGTTGTGCTTCTTTGTATTTTATTACGATTTTTGCTGAATCTAAGCCTTCAAATTCTTCCCATTTTGGCAATAAATCTTCGGTTTCAGTTTCGTTTTTGATGATTAACCAGGCACCGATGATTTGAAAATAATTGGTTTCAATTAAATCATTTTCTGGCAAATCTGTAACATAAAGTGCTAAACGCCAGTTTCTTACGATTTCGTAAGCGGTTTCTGCAATAAAATTTCTATCACGACTGCCCCACTGTTTATTAGATTTAAGGGTTTCTTCAATTACTTTATCAGCCTGACGGGGATTTTCGGGATTGAATATTTCTTGCAATACCTTGACGGTTGCCGAGACTAAGGGACGATGGAGACGCATTTTCAGTGAACAATTAACAGTGAACAATTATCAGTGATTCTGATAAGGAGTGCAAATTTCGGAAAAATTCGTGAGAAATGGGCGGTAGCAAGGAAATGTTGTGGTTTTATTGCCTTTATATACGTTTTCTGAGTCTTCAAAGAATGTGAAGGTGTTCATCTATATCATCCTTGGAAGACTTAGAAAAATATATTAACTAATAATATTCAACACTTTTAACAATTCTACTTTATCTAATTCAAGCTCCCCACTTTTATATTTTTTACGATTATTATAATAAAAATTATATAATTTATCTTCTTCTTTACTAATTCTAACACGTGGAATTAGTCCATTATTTTGCTCAACAAACAATTTTAATTGATTATATTGTTGTTCCCAAGAAAGTCTTGAATATCTATTTCCTTTTAATTTTGTTGTTTTTTTATCTTCAAAATCAATTCCTAATTCTGCAAGTTTTAATTCTCTTTCTTTTTTTAATCGCCCCTTTTCGTAGTCAATTTCCTGATTTTTCAACCATCGATAAAGTTTGCTACTATTACCATTTATTACACTTGGTAAGGATGTTAGCTTACTCTTATTACAAAATTCTTTAAGTTCTTCATAATTCTTTTCCCAAATTTCTTCCAAACCTTGTTCTCCTCTTGGCTGAAAATCAAATTCAATATTTTCCAGTTTTTTTACTTGCCAATCTTTTAATTCCTTTGTTTTTCCACCGCTGGCTGTACCTGCTTGCTTTTGTCTTTGTCCTTGACACCAATTATACAATTGTTGTTCTTCTCCTTTATTTCTTCCAGTAGGAAAACGACCATTTTCTTGATAGAAAGAATTAACAGCATCAAACATTTCTATCCAACGGTCTTTTTTCGCCTCATTACCATCCCATATGATTCCTAACTCTTCTAATTTTTTAATTTGTACATCATCTAATTCACCTTTTTTGTAACTTCCTCTTTGTACTCCAAGCCACGCTCCTAATTGCTTATCAGTATTAAACGTGGGTAAAGACCCTGATAAATCATAAAAAGCCTTGATGTCATTATACCATTCATCCCATGATTTTGATTTGAATAAGCGATCAATATCTATATCAGCTAAAAGTTTTTTCTTATTTTTATCCAATTTATCGTTAATATACTTATTGTTATTTCTCCAAGCCCAATTGTACAAATCAGATGAAGCCTCTGGAAGCATTCCATTTTTGTTTAAATATTCCTTTAAAGTTTCATAAGTTTTCAGCCAATTATCATTTCGACCATCGAAATTAAAATCTATTGATAATAGTTTGTCAATCCAAAAATCAGAAAGAGTATTCTTCCTGTAAAAAAATCTCATTTGTTGACAAAAATTTGCAATCTTATTCTCTGGTTTATCTTTATTTACTCTATCAGCATTTGGCCATTTATAACTATTCTTATTTCTATATTCCACTAAATCATCAAATCTTTTATGCCATTCAGCATCAATTACTGTTCCTTTAAATTTTACGGAATTAATCTTTTGTATTCTTTCATTAGATAGTATCCCTTTTTTGATTGCTGTTCTTTGGGTTGTAAGCCAGATTCCAATATCAGTACTTTTATTAGGCTCAAAGCCTTTTTCTTGAGCGTGTTCTTCTAAAATTTTGAATTGAATATCCCAACTATGACTGTGAGCATCCCAGACAAAGTTAATAGCTTTCAATTTTTTCACCTGCTCATAAGACAATTGTTTATTTTTATAGAAGTTCCTTTGAGCGGTTATCCAACCATATAGTTTGGGACTGGATTTTTTACTTGGGTATTCATTATTATTAAGTTCTAAATAATCTTTTAATTGTAAGAACCATAAGTCCCAATTATCAGAATTCTTTTCAATGACTTGATTAAACAGGTTATTTTTCAACTTTTCTTCAAAACCTAATAAATGAACTTTTTCTTCAAAATAGATTTCACTTGAGACGAATTCTAATTTAGAAAATGAACTTTTTTTACCTTTTCCATATGCTAATTGATTAATTTCATCTTGAAGCCTTTCATCTTGGTCACATAAAGCACGAATAACTGAAATTAGGTTTTTGAAATTACTATTGCTAATTGCTTTGTCTACTTCATCTTGATTCTGGTGATAGATAGGTATAACGATATAACCCATCTTTTTATCTTTTCTTTTATCTTGTCTTAATGCTCTTCCTGTTGCTTGAACAATATCAACCTTTGAGTTTTTAGGATCGCAAAAGTAAACTAAATCAATTGCTGGAACATCAACTCCTTCTGTAAGGCAACGAGCGTTACTAATGACAGCTTTTGAAGCATTCTTAAAATCTGTCATTAAAATATTTCGTGCATTTGTAGATTGATTACCATTTACACTCATTGTTTTTACATTTTCAAATAGCAACTTATGTCTCATGCTAAATTCCTCGGCATATTTTACTCTTGAATGAAAAGTAATTGCATGAGTTGCATTGTATTGCTTCATCACAATTTCCAAGGCATAATTATTCGCAATGTCTTCAATGGTATTTTTGTCGGAAATATATCTACGTTCTTTTATCAATTCTGCAATTTGTTTATGAGAAATTCCGATGGTGATTATTTTATAATCCACCAAAATACCTTTGTCAATAGCATCTTTAAACGACATTCTGTAAAACTCATAACCAAAATCTGCAGGATTGCTCATATCATAAGCATAAGCCAAATTATCCCCTAACTTCTTTTTAATATTGTCCGATAAAACTCTTGGTGTAGCGGTCATATAGAGACGCTTTAAAGCAGGAATTCTTTTATTATCATGAACAATAGTAAAAATACCTGATGAAGTCCCTGCTGTCTTGTGAGCTTCATCACATAAAATAAAATCAAATTGAAAATCAGTATCTTGTAAGGCTTTTTCTATTTGAGGAAGTGATTGGTAAGTAGAAAAAATAATTTTTTCAAAATCTTTTCTCAAAAAATCAATTATAACTTCTGGCTTTGTTTGTACTCGCCCACCTATTTCATAAGTATGAGCAATAATACTATCTGATTCGTTATCATTATTTTTATCTATATCTGTTTCGGAACAAACACATAGATAATGATAAAAATCAATTTTCTGTTTAGCCCAATCTTCCTTGATTTGTCTTAATAATGCCAGTGAAGGTACAAGGACAAGTGTATTTTTAGGATTTAAGCGCTCTTTAATCCAAAGAGCAGTAATAGTTTTTCCTGCACCACAAGGCATTATTAATTGACCTCTATTCTCAATTTTAAAAAATTCTTCACAACTTTCAATTGCTTTAATTTGATGTGGTTTTGGAAGGTGTTTAGTAATAGTTGGTAATGCTTCGCCCTCTAAGAAGTTTCTAAATATATTGAATGTATTTTCTTCAATATTTAGAAGATAGGAAATTCCAAATAAAATAAAATTATCTTTTGATTTTGAAACGCTATCAATATCTGTTGCATTTGTAAAAACCATTACCCAATCTGCTTTGTCGGCACTGGCAATCAAATTTGTTATTTTATCTGCCGACCAATTAAGTTTCGTGTTTTCATTTGACCTAAACTTACACTGCACAGCAATAAATTCGCCATCAATGGTTTGTAGTAGTAAATCGATACCATAATCAGAGTTTGGTAAGCCTAAAGCTGCTTTTATTTCAGTAGGAATTTCTTCGTAATACCATACGTTTTTATAATCATCTTTGACTATTGGTTCGTGTTTAAAATAACACTTACAAAAAACCTCAAAAAGTTTTCCTGATTGATAAGTTTCTTTCTCTAAAAGTAATTTTAAGCTATTCCAATCTTTTGTAGTTTTCAAAAGGGTAGAAAGTCTTTGTTCAAATTTTTTCATGGTTTTAATCTATAATAATTAGCGTTTGTTTTCAAAACAATTGAATGGTTTATATTTTAGCAAAAAATATTGCTAATAGTAAAGGTGATAAAGACTTAATATTACAAAACATATCCCAAATATTTAACGCAAATTTATTAAATGGGAAACATAATATTATGAAATAATTGAGTCTGATTTTTTAGAGTAAATTATGCGAGAGAACCTTAAACGAATATTATCAAAATACTTCCTTCATTTGCCACTATTAGATGAAACGATATCCATCGAAAAAGGGAAAACACAAAATTTGAAAATCAAGAATTAATTAATAAATTTGACACAGAAATAGAACAAATAACAAATCGACAAACAACTATGGGCATCGAAGAATTTGTATTAGACCGTGAAAGGCGTGTCGGAAGAAAAGAAGGAAAACAAGAGGGAGTTGAAGAAACAACTTATGAAAAAGATGTAGCTTTTACAAAAATCTTATTAACCCAAACGGATTTTTCAGAAGAAAAAATTGCCGTTTTGGTAGGTGTAGATATTGAATTTGTAAGAAAAGTAAAAGCAACATTAAAATAAAAAAAAGGCTGTCTAACCCAAGACAGCCTTTTTTTACACAAAAGACATTGTAAATCATTTCCTTATAACTTACTCAACATCTGCACTTTCCCGTCCATATCCGCCGAGGCGGTCAATAACAGTGCTCCTTTTTTACCACCCTCATAACCGTACAATTTATCGCCTTCGTCCATCGAAATAGCGGTTGTTGTGCCTTTTTGAAGCCTGTACGAACCTCCACTATTAGCATTATACACCGTGAAGGCATCATCAGTATCGTTCTTGATTTTGATTTTGAGTTTAGCTCCAACGACTTTCTTTACAGATGCTATTTTGATTTCGTGATTAGCTGATGATGAAATACTTACAAGGCTCAACAAGCAAAGGGCAACGGTTATTTTTTTCATTTTGATAAAAATTAAATGTTTAAATTTCTCCTCAAAATTAATTTGTGATTATAAATGATGCTTGACTATCTCACGAAATGGGCTTGTGATGCGATGAAATGTACTTCTGGTTTTATAAGGAGTGTTAAGTACAAATTCCTGAGTATTAAGAAAATTATACAAAGTTTTTTCTCGATACATAATACATAATACTTCGGACTTTCAATTATCCCAAAACAATCGTAATCACAACCCTTGTCCCAACCACTTCTCGACGGTCGTTTTTTAGGTCTTCATAAACTACTAAGTCCTTGCCGCTGAGATTGTCACCTAATAATCTTAGACGTTCCTCGGTGGCAGAGGTCGAGAAAGATTCGTGTTGTTGAATTTGCTTACTTTTAATTTCGGCTGATTTCTCTCTGCCTACGCCGTTGTCTTCTACTATACAAATTAGGTTCTCTTCTTTTTCATCCAAATCAAACGAAATGCTTACTTTTTTGTCACCTTGTTTGTGGAGTAAGCCGTGTTTGATGCTGTTTTCCACAAATGGCTGAATCAACATGGGCGGGATTTGGTGATAATCTTCGTCAATGTTTTCATTCAGATTTATTTCGTAATTGAACCCTTCGGCAAAACGCATTTTTTCTAATTCTAAGTATTTAGTCAGGATTTCTATTTCAGTGGAAAGATTGATCTTTTTCTTGCCCGAAACCGTTAGAATTTGTCGAGTTAAGTCCGTAAAATTGCCCATTTGTTCGTTGGCAACGGTTTTGTTGCCATACATAAATTGTTCTTGAATTCCGTTGAGGGCATTGAACATAAAATGTGGATTCATTTGGCTTTTGAGAGCCTTTAGCTCACTTTCAGTGGCTTTTTGTTCAATCTTAATACGGCGTTCAGCTTCTTGGAGTTGATTAGAAAGTAACTCGTTTTCCTTCTTTGCTCTAAACCTTGTGAAGGAGAAATATGCAATGGCTGACAGGGCTAAAATCCCACCTAAGATACTGTAAATGAGGGTGGTTTTGCGGGTGGATTCGAGCTTGGAGATTTGTTGTTGTTGGGATAAGTATTTGATTTGGGTTTCTTTTTTTTCGGTTTCGTATTTTGTATTTAGCTCTTGAATAGTTTTATTCTTTTCGGAATTAAAGAGACTATCTTTCAAAGAAACATAATTTGTAAGTGCTAAATATGCACCTCTATAATTTCCCAAAGTTTGATAAACTTTTTGTAACTCGTAGTAAATTTCTTCAAGGCTTTCATTATCCTGATTTTGAGTAGAGATTTTCTCAGCATCTTTCAAATATTTTAAACCTTGTACTTTATCACCTAAAAATATGTAACAAGTTCCAATACTTTTAAGATTTTTACTTCTAACAAAATCAACTTTATTTTTTATAATTTCAATTTCGGCTTTTTTGAAAAAGTATAAGGCTTTCTCATATTGCTTTAATTTAAAATATTCTTTCCCCAAATTATCATAAGTGAGAGCCATCCCAAAACCTATCTTATTGGCAATACATATATCCAATACTTTTTGATACATATTGATTGCTTTTGTTTGTTGTTTTGTTTCGGAATACGAAAAAGCTAAATTATTTAAAATTGCTGCACGGTTTTGACTTAAAGTATCCTTTTGAGATAGCATAATATTATCGGCCTCTGTTAGTAGCTCAATCGCCTTATTATGATTATTATTATGGGCAAAAACATTTGCTATGTTACTTTTGCCAATAACAATATTTCTTAAATCATGGTACTTTTCAGCTAATTTCATAGCTTGTATGTAATAGCCGATAGATTTATCATTTATTGAACGGCTAAAATAGTAATTCCCCAAGCAGTTTAACGAACGAATAATACCAAGCCTATAATTGAGCTTATTAGCAATTTGATTGGCTTCAATAGCCATTTTCAGAACTTGTGTATCTGCTATGAAGGTAGCTGATACACAAGCATCTATCAATAACTCAGCCCTTATAGTGTCTTGTTGAGTGTGTTTTTTTAAATCGGATAAAATTTGTTCGTAAGGTTTTTGGGCAAATGAACTAAAAGAAATGAGGAGAAAAATAAATATTTTTTTCATGATGTGGTAATGGTATTTTGTTTTATGATTGAGATTTATTCATTGTCTGAGCGACCCCATCTATGCGACTCAGTCTGAATTTGGATACGTCAGATTTCTGAATTTTTTGGATTCTTCTACGAATTTTTAATCCAAAAAATCCGCTAATCTCACGAATCCAAATTCAGATAATTTCACACCCGCACCCCCGCAATAAACTCATCAAATTCCTTCACTTTCTCACGGGCAACTGGTGTGCTGAAACCATTGGCATATTCTATCATGGCTCCGTCTTTTTTGTTGTATTTCTGGATTTGATGGGTATTGATGAGATAAGAACGGTGGATTCGGTAAAAGCGATTATCGTTACTCAATAATTCATCAAATTCTTTGATTTTTTTACTCACTAAAATCTTACCCGCTTGCGTAACTACGTGCGTGTATGAACCATCAGCTTCAAAGAAAAAGATGTCTTCCAATTGGACAAAAACAAGGCTATCTGCCATTGGGAGGGCAATTTTTTGGAGTTTACTCACGCTCAAATTTTCCTTTAAAACATTCACTCGCTGAATGATTTGGTTCTGCCCGACCAATTTTATGGCTTTCTCTACCGCCAAAATCACCTTTGAAATACTGATGGGTTTCAGAATATAATCCACCGCTGAAACCTCAAAAGCACGCAAAGCATACTCCGAATAGGCAGTACAAAAAATAGTCTCAAAAGTGGGTTGATTAAAATATTCAAACAAAGCAAAGCCGTTTTCTTCGGGCATTTCAATATCAAGAAACACAAGGTCAATGGCGTGGTTATTGATGATTTTTACGGCAGATTTCACGTCTGGGGCTTCGTCAATCAAATGTATCATGGGGCAATGTTTAGTGATAATTTGCCGAAGCATGGAGCGTGCTGCGGGTTCGTCATCCACAATGATGGCGTTGAGGGTCATAAAGAAAAATTGTTTTGTGTGTGGTATTTATAATGCAAAATAATCAAAACAGTTTATGAATCCAAACATACTGTTCATGAGTTTGTGACTACGTTTCGTGGAGTGGTAAAAAATGATAAAAGTTGAGAATCTAATTTTGACACATCAAAAACAAAATGAAACAATTTATCATGAAAAAAATAGTATTATTACTCACGATTCTTGCCAATATTCACTCCATCACAAAGGCACAACAACCCATGACCATTGCCCCAGGACTTAATATTGGTTCACCAACGGCTGGTACAAGTGGTCTGAAATTCAACAACTTAAATTCAGGAACGACCGTTTCAACATCAACCTTAAAAGTATTGACATTAGACGGCTCGGGAAATGTTATATTGAGAAATGCTCCTGGAACGGGAGGAGGAGGAGTATTCTGGACATTAAATGCCAATAATCGGATAGAAGCAAATCAGGGTTTTCCCGCAGGAGTAGAGATGAGCGGTTTTACTTCCCAAATAAACACTACATTGGCAAGTCCTTTAATTAACGCCATTGCTGGTGCAAGTACGTTTCTACGTTACGGGCGTGCACAGACAACTGCAGCAGTTTTTCAAGAATCCACTACGGGTTTTACTCGTGCAGCTTCAAGTATGTTTTGGAAATATTCGGATGAATCAAATCCACAAGTAATCACAAATTTATTTGGTTTTACGGGCAGTACAAATACCTTTTCAGTCAATGGTTTTACACAATTAGGAGAGGAAGCAATTACCACTGCTTCGGGCGTTACAAGGTCATCACCCGCCATGAAAACGGTACTTTTAACAGGAACTATGCCTAATGCCGCAACAACAATTATTGCAGTACCTCATGGACTTACTGCAAGCAAAATTATTGAAGCAAGGGTTCTAATAACTGGAGCTGGTAATATTACCGTTTCTAACAATTACACGCCGACGGTATCAGTTGGAGGTACAACGTATGGTTATCAGTTTAATACGAGTTTAGATGCAACAAATATCAATATTACAAGAAATACCTCAACGACTACAAGTAGTAATGGCATCATTACGGCTGCGGGGGTCACTGCGACATACAAAATTATAATCACTTATATTCCATAAAACGCTAACACACCAAATAACTAATGGAAAATTTCAAAATAAAAAGAGAAGACTTGCTAACGATTAACCTTCGACAAAAAAAAGTCATTGCTATCAATCAAATAATCATGATGAAAGGCATTGCCAATTATACTTGTTTTTACCTCAAAAATGGCAAGCAACGCCTATCCGCTCATACCCTAAAATATTATGAACCGATGTTGGACGGCAAGGGCTTCCTGAGAGTGCATCGTGGGTTTATAGTCAATCAGGATTGTATTCTTAGACATGATTCAAATACAGATTCCTTGTTTTTGGTGGATGGATACGAGGTGGAAATTTCGAGGCGTAAGAGACGACAGTTTGTAGGAAGGTTTTAGGGGATATATAAATTGAAAAATAGTTTCATAATTTTTCAAGCCTAAAACAAAAGTATATGGTTTGACGTTTTAATAATATATTGTTCAGAAAATCAAAAGCCTTACTTAATCGTAAGGCTTTTTGTTGTTTTGATTGACAGCTTAATTCAAAACCAAAGTTGCCGTTGGCGTATTTATTCCCGTTGATTTTGGATAAGGGTCAACGGAATTTAATTGAAGCGAATAAGTTTTACTTTTCGTTTTTATCTGGATTGATTCAATAATATCCATTTGTTTTTCACAGCCAATACAAACTTTCAAATCTTTAAATTGTTCATCTCCAATCTGCAAATCAAGCACAACGATTGCCTCTCCCGCACGAATACACTGCACATTTACGGGGCAACGGCTTTCTTGAATACTGATTAACTTAATTATAATTGAATTTTCATTATCACTAAAACTGGCTGCTTCGCTGGCTTTTAACTAAAAAGTATCTCTTATTTTTTTACTTACCTCGTCTTGCTTATTCGTACATCCTGCATTGGTGAATAAGAAGAGTAAAAATAGTGCTAATAGATTTTTGAGACGTTTTATGTTGATAAGAAATTTAATCTTTTAAAAGATTAAATTTCTTGAAAAAGGTTGGAATGACTTTCAATAATAACGATACGGAAAATTCTTTCGCTACTACCAATATATCGCCTCTCTGAGGCTTGATGAAATATTTTAATTACTTTCTTAAAATTCAAAAAGAAAGCCCTCGACCATTGGTCGAAGGCTTATCATACATGGGTCAGGGATAGTCTTCGCTCGCATTGAAAACTTTTCTTCCTTCTTTTAAGAATTGAAATTTCTTTCTTTTCTTATCCCAATTTCACGTTTACTCTATCTATGATGTTTGCAATCTCTTTTGTCTGCCAAACATGTCAAGTCTTTTTATTAGGGGTTGGTATTTAGGAAACTTTTTTTAATTAAAAATTATGAATTAAGAATATTTATCCGAATTATTAATAATAGGCTAATAATATTCTGATTATCAATATGTTAATTAAATTACCGTATTAGTTTTTACTTGCATTTTTAAGTAAGATTAGGGTTAGAAAGGATTGACACCGATTTATTCATGTTTCCTAATTCGTAAATAGACCAAATGAAAATCCTTTTTATCCTAACGCCTAATCTCGCCCTTGTTTAGGGGTGAAGAATGAGGTAAATGAACTCGAATTTCACAACTTCAAGTTCCCAAAAGTATCAATCTTTTAAAAATGTTCTCATTCTCAAATATCCTGTACTCCCTACCTAATACCTACTACCTAAAGCTACTTCATACCACTTTTTGTCTTCATAACACCATACGACATACATTTCACCTCAGCACATGAACAAACCACTTGCTGCATTGTTACGGTGTAATCTTCATAACAATTGTTGCCATTGAATACACGTATAGTGTATTTCGTTCCTGCATTAGTTGGTGGATTCGCAATACCAGATTTCACAATTCCGTTTGCAGGAATATCTGTTGCATCTGCGTATTTCTTCGTGCCTGTGTAAGTCGCTCCTTCAACAATATCGTATCTCAATCCTGTTGCAAATCCTGTTAATTTGATACTTCCATTGTTTTTAGCAATATCTGCATCGCAAGTTGAATTTTGAGCCGTTGCAGCGATTCCTGTTGGATTGGCGTTTTCAGTAACGGTTACCGTTCCAGTGGCACTACACAATCCGTTGGTTAACATCACTTGATACGTGCCTGCACCCACTTCAACGGTTGCTGTGGTTGCAGTAAATCCTGCTGGGGTTTGTGACCAAGCGTATGTTCCAATTCCAGAGACGGTCAAGGTTGTTTTACCGCCCTGACAAACCGTGGTTGCTCCCGTAATAGTTACCGTTGGATT
>JAYVIV010000274.1:0-3789 GCA_043769985.1 Arcicella sp. | reverse complement strand
AATTCATTAAAATATAAAATTGAAGAATTAAAAAAGACCCAAGAAGAACTCGAAAAAGCCAAAGATTTATTTAAAGAAGCAGAGGCATTAGCGAATTATGGAAGTTATGATTGGGACGTTCAAAGAGATATTGTTC
The DNA here is from genome assembly GCA_043769985.1 of Arcicella sp. Taxonomy (GTDB): domain Bacteria; phylum Bacteroidota; class Bacteroidia; order Cytophagales; family Spirosomataceae; genus Arcicella. Next base: position 3,653 of record JAYVIV010000274.1, on the reverse strand, counting down.
TCTGGTCAGATGGGCTGAAAAGGCTTTTTGCAGGTAAAGATGTATCAAAATTGCCTAAATTTTTAAACTATGAGTTTTATGCATCTCGCATCCATAAAGATGATATTACCAGAATTAACGAGATTATAGAAGAATCTATAAACACAAAGAAACCTTACTCTTTTGAACATAGAATAATAAATTTAGAAGGAATCATAAAAACAGTTCATACACAGGGGTGGGTTACAACCAATGAAAATAATGAACTGATAAGATTTATTGGAAACACTGTAGATATTACGGAAATGAAAGTCTATGAACAAGACCTTAAATATAAAATTGAAGAACTAAACCGTTCTAATCAGGATTTGGAACAATTTGCTTATGTAGCCTCGCATGATTTGCAAGAGCCTCTGCGTAAAATTATGGCTTTTGGAGATAGGCTCAATACTAAATATGGCGAACAATTAGGTTCAGATGGTCAGTTTTATTTATCCAGAATGTTGGATGCCGCCAGTCGTATGAAAATACTAATGGAAAACCTGTTGTCTTATTCAAGAGTATCAACTAAAACTGAGCCTTTTGAATTAGTTGATTTGGGCTTGACCATTGAAAGTATTTTGAGTGATTTGGAAATGAAAATTCAAGATGTCGATGCCCAGATAACGATGATGCCCATGCCTACCTTGAACGCTCTGCCAACGCAGATGCAACAGCTATTTCAGAATTTGATTACGAATGCCTTGAAATTTGTTAAACCAAACGAAAAACCCATTATTTCAATTGAAGCTCATGTGGCAGATTTGAAAGAAATAAGTCTTCTGGGTATTCCTTTTAAACACAATAAATATTACAAAATAGTAGTAAGTGATAATGGAATCGGCTTTGATACGGAATATGCCGAAAAAATATTTCTCATTTTTCAGCGACTTCATGGACGTTCTGAATTCGAGGGAACGGGCTTAGGTTTAGCAATTTGCAAGAAAATTGTGGATAATCATCACGGTTATATCATTGCAAAAAGCGAAAAAAATAATGGGGCAAGTTTCACAGTTTATTTGCCTTATGAAGAGTAGGCGGTTTTCAGTAGGCAGATTACAGTTTAGAATAAAAGGCAGTTATTGGGAATAGTGTTACCTTTAATGACTTACTACTGAAAACTGCCCACTGCCAACTTAAAATATATCTAATCCTAAAATAATGATTAAAGATTATACCATAAAATTACTTTTAGTAGATGACGACGAAGATGATTTTTATTTAACCAGCGATTATTTGAATGATATAAAGGGGCAAAGTTTTGAGATAGACTGGGCTTTTTCGTTTGATAATGCACTGGAAAAAATCAAAGAAAAAAAGTATGATTTATGCTTCTTCGATTTTCTTTTAGGAGCAAAAACTGGTCTTGATTTATTGAAAATTGGGGCTGCTCATGGGCTAAAATCTCCCGTGATTTTGCTCACAGGCAAAGGTGACCAACGCATAGACGTAGAAGCAATGACTTTGGGAGCGTATGATTACTTGGTTAAAAGTGAATTAGATTCAGAAAAATTGGAACGCTGCATTCGCTATTCTCTCGACCGTGCCAACACTTTGGCAACCCTTAGAGAAAGTGAAAGAAAATATCGCAATATTTTTGATAAAACTAAAGAGGCCATCTTTGCTACACAAATGGATGGCACTTTTCGTTATTTCACCCCTTCAACTTCCGAACTTTTAGGTTACGACGAAAACGAACTTTATCAAAGCAAAATATCATCTCTTTTTGTAAAATCTGAAGACCGAAAAAAGCTCTTTACCGCACTTGAAGAAAACGGTGAAATCAGTAATTATGAAGTATTTTTAAACACAAAATCGGGAGAACGCAAGCAATGTTTAATTCACTGCAACCGTCAGCTTGATGGAGAGGGACTTCCCTATTATTTGGGAATTATTCAGGACATTACTACCCGCAAAAAAGAAGAAAGGGATTTCCTTTTATACGAAAAAATGGCAGCAACGGGTCGTTTAGTCAGAACGCTTGCTCACGAAGTCCGTAATCCTTTAACGAATATTAATCTATCTCTCGACCAAATGGGAGAAGATTTTAGTGACGATGATTCTAAATTTTTCTTAGATATCATCCGCAGAAACAGTCAAAGAATCAATGATTTAATTACTGAATTATTAAACACTTCCCGTCCATCAGAAGTAGTTTTCAGTCGCTTAGATTTACAAGAAGTTTTGGAAAGTACGATTGAGTTAGCCATTGATAGAATTAATCTGAAAGGCATTACTTTAATTAAGAAATTTACGGACGGAATTATTTTAGATTTAGATAAATCAAAGATTCAAATTGCTTTTCTCAACATCATCATCAATGCCGTTGAAGCCATGAAAGAAGGGGAGGGAATTTTAACTATTAATACTTTTTTAAATAATAAAAATGCTGTCGTAACGATAACAGACAACGGCGTTGGTATCAGCCAAGAACATATCGGAAGACTATTTGAACCCTATTTCACCTCCAAAAATAACGGAATTGGCTTGGGTTTAGCTGCCACACTCAATATCATTCAATCCCACAAAGCTCGTGTGGAAGTGGAATCAGAAATGGGCAAAAGTACTACTTTTATTATCACTTTCCCTTTGGGGATTTAGGTTAAGGCAAAGAGTTTATAATTATTGATTAAAGAATTCCGCCAGATTCTTTATAAGCCCCTTTTATCTATCAACATTTTCAAAATTGACACTTATTCACTTCATATTTTGTTAGTTAAGTTAATTAGTTGCAAATTTGCACTGTTAAGAAAAAGGGAAATATAAATCCATAATCTAACATAAAAATAACTTAAATCATTGAAATTCAAATACATAAAAATTTCAATCTTCATAATTGCATAAATGAGATATAATGAAAAGAGGTTTTAATTATAAAAAAAGTGTTCAAGCTCTCAATTATTTAGCTCAGCAATTTGGGGGGTCTTTGAATAAGATGAAGGCTTTGAAACTTATTTGGTTAGCCGACAGACTACACGTTCGTAGATATGGACGATCAATTACGGGAGATGTATATTTTGCAATGCCGTTTGGTCCCGTGCCTTCTACAACAAGAGATTTAGTTAATTCGTATCAATCGTTAAATGAAATTGAAGCACAATATGGAAGTCAATATATTGCTAATATTGAAGATAAATATACTTTTATATCATTGAATGAGCCTAATTTGAAGGTTTTCTCAAAGACAGACATTGAAGTTATTGATGAAATTGTCAAAAAATTTGGACAATTAAAGGAATTTGAATTGTCTGATTTTTCGCATATTTTCCCAGAATGGACAAGGTATGAATCTGAGTTGAAAGCTAAGAATAGTTCACGATTTGAAATTGATTATCATGACTTTTTTGTGAATGTAAAAGATGAAACAAATACTTTTATTGATTCCAAAGAAAATTTAGAAATAACCAAAGGGTTAATGTTCGACAACTATTAATTGTATTTTCATGGACATAAAACTACCCGTTGATTTTTTCTTAACCACTATTGAAGAACGAAAAGTTTATTATTTCACCAATCAGCAACTGAATACTGAAATCCCTCATTATCACATCTGTATAAAACGTAAATCAAATGATTTTTTAATTCTTTCAAGTTGCACTTCTAAGTTTGAAACAGTAAGAAGATTTATAGAAACA
>JAYVIV010000273.1:0-6515 GCA_043769985.1 Arcicella sp. | reverse complement strand
TCCGCCAAAATTTATATCAAATTGAGTAGTCTGTGGAAATCGAGAGAAATTAGGTGTACTCAACCGCATCATAACCTCTCCGAAGGTAGTAACTTTCATAATTATTTATTTTTATAAATATTTCCGAACCGCATCCGCAAATCCTTCTAATTGGGTTAGGTCTTCACCCCAGAGGCTTCTGTTAGCCAATACTTTATCCAAATTAAAATCTTGCCATGCTTCGTAAAAATAAGGGGCAAAGTTGCAATTGATTGGGTAATAACTGCCATTCGATTCTCCGTAATACGTTCCATTTACTTCTTTTTCACCTTTCATAAACTGCAAATATGCTGCAAATCCCATCGCAAAAAGTTCGGGAGCTTTGCCGAATTCACGGTAATATTGAAGCAAAATCGGAATATTTCGCATCTTCATTTTGGTGGTATATTGGACTGAAATGTCCAGTAATTTGTGATTTAAAAATGGATTTCGGAAACGGTCGAGAACCATCCTACCAAATCTATCTTTCACCTTAGAATCTATCTTATAAGGAATAGCCAAAGCAATTTCTCCCAACATCAAATTCATTATTATCCTGCTCAAATATCCGTTCGCCATTACATCTTTCACCGTTCTGAAACCCAGTAGATAGGACATTCCACATTGCAAAGTATGTGTGCCGTTAAGCATTCTCAACTTCAATTCACGATAAATTTCAATGTCTCTTTCGATGATTGCACCCGAATCTACTTGGGCAAATGACAGAACTTTACGCACGTGTTCATCTCCCTGAATTGCCCAGAGGCGATATACCTCCGAAAGCACCATGATATTGTCTTCGTAACCAAATTTTGTTTGCAGTTCATTCACCATTTCTCTCTCAGGCTTTCCAGGTACTATTCTGTCCACCAATGAGTTACAAAAAGAATTATGATTTTTTAGCCAATCAATGAATCCCAATTCCAAGTTATTTATATGTGCTTGTTGCAAGACGATATCTTTCAACAAATCCCCATTTCCTACCACTAATTCTGTCGGAACAATCACCATTCCGCTTTCTGAAGAGCCTCCAAAAAACTTCCAACGCTCGTGCAGGAATGCTAAAAGTTTTACGGGAAAAGAAGAAGGTGGATTATTCGTAATTTTATCACTTTCTAATAAAGCTATGCCAACTTCTGTAGTGTTTGAAATAACGACTTGCATTTCAGGATTTTTGGCACAATCCAAAATTGCTTGCCATTGTTTAAGGGCAGATAGGGTACGAGAAATAGAAGCATTCAAGATATATTCCTCAATGGGCTGACCATTTTCGATACCTTTCACAGCGTGTGTAAAGAGTCCATCTTGTTCGTTGAAATCGTCAGCATCACCTTTATCGGTTGATTTTACGACCATAATTCTACCATTAAAAACACCTTTTTTATTGGCTTTATCTATGAAATAATCGCATAATCCTCGAAGCAAAACGCCTGTTCCGAATTGTAAAACTTTCTCTGGTAAATCAAAAATTGATTGGTTAGGCAAGTCTAAATGCTTGCTCAGATTAACTGAATTAGAAGCTAAATGTGATTTGTTGAGTTTGAGAATCATTATAGTAGTATGAAATTTCGTTATGGATTTTAAAGTGATATTCAAGGATTAATATACTCATTTTTTGTAAAATTCATGCTTTAAAATTAAAATTTACGCTTTTTGGGGTAATAAAAAAAGCGTAAACGTTTACAGAAATTTCCTGATTCGTTTTACGCTTTTGGTGGTTTTAAAATGCTACAAGTAATTACTCATGGCATGACTGAAAGACTTAATTTTTAGCAATAAACTATCTTAAATAGTCATGCCATGAGTCCTAAGGACTTGTTGTTACGCCTCACCAATGGGGCCACGATAATTCATCGGGAATTGGAAACCGATTTGACTTTGGTCGTCGGTAATTGGTCCGTAAGCCTCTTCATACCGCTGAATATTCTCTTTCAAGGCTTGCATGAGACGATACACGTGGTCGGGCGTGAGAATAACCCTTGATTTTACTCTTGCCTTCGGAATCCCTGGCATCATTTTAATGAAATCTATCACAAACTCACTCTGCGAGTGAGCAATCATTGCTAAATTTACGTATTCTCCCTCTGCCATTTCCTCAGATAATTCTACGTTAATTTGATTTTCTTCCTGTTGTTGTTGCTGTTTTGCCATTTTATTTTCGTTTTTCGACGTTCGTTTTTCGATGTTTGATGTTAGGACAAAATACGAACATCAAACATCGAAAAACGAGCATCGAAACAATTAGTTTCACAAATGTATTAATTATTGAAAGGTAAACAAAAATCAGTCCTAAATTGCAGAGAATTTAGATTACTCACTCACAAATATCAAGCATAAATAAACGTATAATTATGAAATACAAACACCTCTTTTTTGACCTCGACCATACCCTCTGGGATCATAATACTAACTCACGAATTGGCTTGGAAGAAGTATATCAGCAGTTTGATTTGCTTTCTTTGGGCGTTCAGTCACCGAGTCAGTTCTACTTAAAATTTAACGAAATTAACCATCAATTATGGGATAAATATGAGGCAGGACGAATCTCCCAAACCGAACTTCGGCATACTCGTTTTAGGTTGATTTTTAGCCAGTTAGGAGTTGAGAACCATTCCATTTGTGATGAAATTTCGGAGGTTTATATTAACATTTCTTCCAAGAAACATCACCTTCTACCTAATGCTCACGATACGTTGGAATATCTCTTTCCAAAATACCCCATGCACATTATCACGAATGGCTTTGATGAAATTCAGTCAATAAAAATGAATGCGGGCAAGATTACCCATTTCTTTCAAGAAGTGATTACCTCTCAAAACTCGGGCTACAAAAAGCCAGATTCACGCATTTTTGAATATGCCTTGAAGAAGATAAAAGCCGTGCCACAGGAATGTTTAATGATTGGGGATAGTTTTCAATCGGATATCGTGGGAGCAACCCGTGCAGGAATTGATGCCGTTTTCTTTAATCCTGACCAACGGAATCAAGATATTTCGATTAAACCAAAGTATGAGATTCGGGATTTGGGGGAATTGAGGGGGATTTTGTAATATTCGATTGTCGATGTTTGGTTTTCGATGTTTGGTAAGACGAACATCGAAAATCGAACATCAAGCATCGAAATTAAAACATCGACAACTGATTATTATCCGTTTTTTTATCAAAAATCTTCTTATCTCGAATCTGTTTTTTATGTTGTTCCAAGAAATCTACGAAGTTGTCGAGTTGTTTATAAAGAGGCGTAAAGTCGTAAGTATCAAAGGAATACGTTTCTTGATAAACTTCTTCAAAATCTGTAATGACGTAATCTAAGGTTTTTACACCGTGCTTTTTTAATCCCAATAAATAGAAATTTTGATGATTTAAGGCAAAACGATTCGGTTCGTAAAAGTGGGTAGATTTTAAATCAACGGCACGGTCTGCTCCGACTAAATCCACATAGCCGTAAATTAAACAATTCTTATATTTTGATTCTGAATAAAATTGTGTTTTATATTTTGGGGGTAATAATAATCTCGCTTTTTCAATAATTCCTTCCTTAAAATCATCCTCATTTTCACCCGTCACCACCGCTTTTTCAAAGTCAATTCCACGCTGTTGTGCTTGAGTCGTGGGTTTGCGTACACGGTTTATACGGTCGAGCATTTCTTGCGTGTCCACGAGGATATTTCCCTTAGAATCAAGGGTTTGTGCTTCGTAATAGGCGAAGGAGTTTAATAAAGTGGGATATATTCGGTACATTTTTTTGATTTTAAGAACGTAATCATTGCACACGGATTGAACGGATTAGACACGGATTTATTTAATATTTTTTATAAATCCGTGTCTAATCCGTTCAATCCGTGTGCAATCAAATTCACCCAATAACTAAACGCTCAACGGGCATATCTCCAACCAAATGATTATCAATAATCTCCTCAACGTCAGATAGTTGCACGTTGCCATAGAATGTTCCTTCTGGGTAAACTACTAAAACTGGACCAAAGGCACACATATCTAAACATCCCGTTTTTTGAGCCCTAATTTCAGCTAATAATCCTTTTTCTTTCAATGAATTTTTAAAAGCATCGACCAATGCCATGCCTCTTTCGTCACCACAACATTTTTTGGGTGCATCCTTCTGATTTGTACAGATAAAGACGTGTTTTTTGTATTTCATTTTTTGTTTATTTTATTCTTTTTGCTTGACACTTTAGTATCAATAGTCAATAGTAAAGTCGATGTATAAAAAAACTAAACTATCATGCAATTTAACAGTTTTATTGTAATTTTGGTTAGAAGCGTATAATAATCCGAAATCAAAAAGGGTTCTTACCCCGTCCATAATCCGAAATCGAAAATGACTTTTCAAACGCAAGAACAATATCAATTTATAGAAAGTATCCTTTTTGAAAACTTAGGCTACAACCCCGAAATGCTTGATTTTCAGTTTTTTTATGGCGGAAATTTTAATCTTGCCGTAAAAGTGAAAGTAGCTGCGGGTGAGTATTTTATTAAATGGAATCAGGGTGACCATGAGGGAATGTTTGAGTCGGAAGCACGTAGTTTGCAGGTCTTGCGTGATACGGGTGTGATGTCGATTCCAGAGGTAATTAATCACGGCAAAATTGTGGATAAAGAATACTTGATGATGGAATTTTTGACTACCAGTTTCAAGCAATCGAACTATTGGCAGGATTTTGGACAAAAATTGGCACGTCTCCACAAGCATACAAATCCACAATTCGGATTGGATTTTAACAACTACATCGGGGCATTGCGACAGTCGAACGAGTGGATGGATGATGGCGTTCAATTTTTTATCGAAAAGCGGCTAAAAGTTCAAGCAGGATTGGCTCTTTATGACCGTAAAATCTCCGAAGAATTATACGCCAAGTTTAATCTTTTATACGAAAAATTACCGTCTTTAATTCCCAACGAAAAACCTGCTTTGCTTCACGGAGACTTATGGTCGGGTAACGTAATGGCTGATAATCAAGGGCTTGTGGGCTTAGTTGACCCTGCCTGTTATTACGGGTTACGAGAAGCTGAATTAGCTTTCACCACCATGTTTGGCGGTTTTGAAACAACATTTTATGAAGCCTATCACGAAGTAAATACCATAGAAAATGGCTTTGGCGATAGAATACCGTTGTATAATTTATACCCACTAATGGTTCACGTGAATTTATTTGGTGGAGGATATTTAGATGCGGTGGAGAAGATTTTAAAGAAATTTTTAGATTAGGTTTTTGGCACACGGATTTTACGGATTAGACACAGATTAAAAATATTTTGTCTTTCTCTTTTTTTGACTTGATTTAATGTAGGCTGTATTCAAAACACAGCTTATGTTAAGTCAAATAATATTTAATCCGTGTCTAATCCGTGAAATCCGTGTGCAATTTAAACCCAAACCCCACCATGAACTTATCAACTGAAACTTGGATTTATATCGGCATTGGCTACGTAGTCTTGTGCATTCTTGCGTATTTTATTCAAGAAAAATTCATTTTTAAGCCTGAAAAACTTCATGCTGATTTTGAGTATAAATATGATTCTCCCTTTGAGGAACTTCATTTTGAACCCGAAGAAGGCGTGAAAATCAATGGTTTACGTTTTTATCATGAAAAACCTGTGGGCTTGGTCATGTATTTTCATGGCAATACTCGAAGCATCAAAGGCTGGTCAAAGTATGCGGTTGATTTCACTCGACATGGCTACGATGTCGTGATGATTGATTATCGTGGTTTTGGAAAATCAATTGGTAAACGTACCGAAGATAACCTCAACAAAGATTCTCAATTTGTTTACAATAAAATGAGATCGAAATACGGATATAAAGAAGAGGATATAATCGTTTATGGACGTTCATTGGGAAGTGGTTTTGCTTGTAAATTAGCCTCCAATAATCGCCCTAAAATGTTGATTTTAGATGCTCCTTATTACTCTTTTTCACACTTAACGAATCGGTTTTTACCCTTCATGCCCATTACGATGATATTACGTTTTAGCATCAGAACCGACATTTGGATTAAGTACGTCAGATGTCCCATTTATATTATTCACGGCACAAAAGATTGGTTAATTCCTTATTCTTCGTCGGTTCGTTTGCAGAAACTCGTTCCACTAACTGCCAGACTAACACCCATTTACGGAGGAGGACATAACAATTTACCATCTTTTCCTGAGTATCATCAAAAATTAGAAGAAATCTTGAAAGGGCATTTTGATTTGTTTTTTGACAAGTATGAGAAAGGGGATTTTAGGGAGTAATTTCTCAATTAACAGTTAACAATGAACAATTAACAGTTAGTTACCGATGAAGTCTTTTAAGTACCCGATTATAATTAGTTTATGTTAAACCTAACAGGTTTTCAAAACCTGTTAGGTTTGATTATCAAGCACTTATGATTTAGGAATAACATAATCGCAGCGGCGAACCGCCTAAATTCAAATGGGTACTTATCATTAATTGATAACTGTTAATTGTTCATTGATAATTGACAACAATTGCC
>JAYVIV010000272.1:0-4282 GCA_043769985.1 Arcicella sp. | reverse complement strand
GCAATATCAACCACAATCATTTTTGAAAAACGATTGGGATAATTCATCGCAAACTGCATGACGGTCTTCCCTCCCATCGAATGCCCCATCAAGACTGGATTGATTATTGAATGGTCTTCCATGAATTCTTTCAAATCCTCTGCCATAGCATTGTAATCAAAAATATCACTTCGAGGAGATTGCCCGTGATTCCGTGCATCAAGCATATATACTCGATGTGTTTCACTCAAAATTTTTCCAAAGGTTAACCAGTTATCCGAAGAGCCAAAAAGTCCGTGAAGAATAATGACTGGCGTACCATGGTCGCCAGATTGTCTATAAAAAAGTTTCATTTAATTTTTTGCTACAATAAACATATCATTTAAAATCCTATTTTACCGATTATAATAACTGTTAATTTTCATCACTTAAAAGTCTATATTTCATGCAAAGTTAAAAACTAAATTCTTAAAAAAATACTAAACGAATAGACTTATAAAATTCAATTTATTTTAAAATAAAAAGTAGATTTACTGAAAACGAAATATTATTTTTCCACGTTTTTCTTACATTAATCCTACAAATCAAGGTGTTTACCTTTATATTTTTATATTTTCTTAATAAAGCCTTGTTGTTCTTACTAAAAAAATGTTGTTATTTTGTACCCAAATTCACTCATCCAATTTCTAATTAAATTCCAAATTTTCAATCATGAAAAAATTCTTTACCAGTAAGGTTATTTTGGGAGCAGTTTTCGCTCTTTTAATGACTGTTTCAAGTGTACAAGTTTTCGCTCAAACTACGTCTGCTATCTCTGGTACAGTCTTAGATGAGAAAGGCGAAGGTTTGCCAGGGGCAAACATTATTGCCATTCACGAACCAACAGGATCACGTTATGGTGCTGCTACTCGTGCGGATGGTCGTTTCAATATTGTTAACATGAAGCCAGGCGGACCATATAAGGTAACAATGTCTTTTGTAGGTTACAAAGATGTTGTTAAAACGGGAATTATCCTTACACTCTCACAAGATCTTCGTATCAACTCAAAATTAGAAGTTGCCGAATCTCAATTAGAAGAGGTTAAAGTGGTTGCGGCTCGTAGTTCTGTTATCAACTCTGGTCGTACTGGTGCAGCAACAACCGTTGGTAATAAGCAAATTACAACGCTTCCAACTTTGAATCGTTCATTGACAGATTTTGCTCGTTTAGACCCACGTTCTAATGGAGGTTTGAGCTTTGCTGGTAGAAATAACTTGTATAATAACCTATCAGTTGATGGTGCCTTATTCAATAACTCTTTCGGTTTAAGTGGTACTGTTGGTGGACAAGCTGGTGCTACTCCAATTTCAGTTGATGCGATTGACCAATTTCAAGTAAACATTGCTCCTTTCGATGTTCGTCAAGGAATGTCAACGGGTGCGAGTATTAACGTTATTACAAAAAGTGGTACCAACGAATGGTCAGGTTCTGCTTACAGATTTAACCGAAATGAGGTTTTGTCAGGTACAAAGGTTGGAGATGTAGATTTGCTTGATTCCAAGACTGGCAAACTACCAACATCATTAGAGTTTGATGTTGTTCAGTTTGGGGGACGAATCGGTGGTGCAATAATCAAAAATAAACTTTTTGTTTTTGCAAGTTTTGAGAAAGAAGATAAAAAAGATCCAGGTACAACTCGTTTGGCAACCAGAACAGGAGTTACTGCTGATGCCTCAGCTGTTTCTGCTGTGAAAGCTGAAGATTTGGACAAGTTGAAAGCATTTTTGTTAGATAAATTCAAATATGATCCAGGTGTTTATGAGGGATACAGTAGATTATCTCAAAGTACCAAGTTTAATGCTCGTTTAGACTGGAACATTTCAGATAAGCACAAACTAAATATCAAGTATAACACACTTCGTTCTTTTGCAGATATTAGTGCATCAAATTCAGGTGCTATTGCAAACAATCGTCAGCCTTCTGCTACTTCATTACCTTTCAATGGTAGTATTTATCGAATCAATAATAACTTAGATTCATACATTGCAGAATTGAATTCAACGTTTGGAAGTAAATTTGCCAATAATTTAACGGTTGGATACACTCAATTACGTGATTTCCGTGAATCTCCTGTTAATAATACAGCTTTCCCAACGGTTGATATTGGTAATGGTGCAGGACAATCTGCCACTACTTTTGGATTTGAACCATTTTCTGCAAACAATATCTTGGACTCTGACGTGCTTCAAATTTCTGATAATTTGACCGTATATGCTGGAAAAAATCTTTTAACCTTTGGTGTGGCTTATGAAGATAATCAATTCCGTAACGGATTTGCTCCTAACTACTACGGTGGGTATCAGTTCCGTTCATTCGATGACTTCTATGCGAGTGTGAACAATGGAGTATCAAATGCTCTTGTTTACAGATTACAGTCTTCTAATACATCTGAGTTCCCTTTTGCGAAAATGAAAGGAAGTACATTAAGTTTTTATGCTCAAAACGAAATGACGCTTGCCAAAGGATTCAAGTTAACCGTTGGTATTCGTGCAGACGGAACATCTTTCCCAGTTGAAAAGAATTCAACAACAACCAACGCATTTGTTCCAGCTTTGACTTTTGCCAATGGAGAGAAATTACAAACTGACCGTTTTCCTGAGTTTACAATGTTATGGTCACCACGAGTAGGTTTCAACTGGGATGTTAACGAGGAAAAACAAACTCAGGTTCGTGGAGGTTTCGGAATATTCTCTGGACGTGTACCTTACGTATGGTTATCGAATCAATTATCAAATAATGGTGTGTTATTTAATTCTGAACAAACTAACACCCCTGGAATTGCTCCAAGTGCAGCAATTCTTCGTCCATTCAACCCCAATGTTGATGCTTACAGACCAAAAGTTGATGCTGGTTCAATAAGACCTACTTCATACAACTTAGCGGTTACTGATGCCAATTTTAAGTTTCCACAAATTTTTAGAGCGAATGTGGCGGTTGATAGAAATTTAGGTGCTGGTTGGTTGGCTACATTTGAAGGAATTTATACGAAAGACATTAATGCCGTTTACTTAGAAAACGTAAATCTCCCGACATCTCAAAGAAATGCAATCGGTGCAGATAATCGTCCAATTTATTACAATGTTGGTGCAAATGGATTTCCAACTACTCCTAATAACCGTATTTATGGAGCCATCGCAACAGCACAAGGAGGTAATACAACTGACAAACCAAATATTTCAGATGCAATCGTTATGAAAAATACCAATAATGGATATAGTTACGCCATGACAGGAACAATTGCTAAAACATTTGAAAGTGGTTTGTTTGCTTCACTATCATACACTTACACGGATTCTCGTTCAGTAAACGATGGTGGCTCAATTGCCCAATCAATGTGGAGAGACCGTTCAGTATCAGGAAATCCAAATGAAAATATCACCTCATATTCAAACTTTCTACAGAGACATCGTATTGTAGGATTTGGAGCATACAAATTGAATTATTTAAACAACAAAATGTCTACTACTTTTTCATTTGCTTATTCAACAGGACCAGCAGGTCGTTTCTCATATATTTATGCTGTTCCAAGTGGTAACGATTTTAACGGAGATGGACAGAATGGTAACGATTTAATATATATCCCAAGAGATCAATCTGAAATTTTATTAAGAGCGTTGGGTACATACACAGCCGCTCAACAATGGGCTGACTTAGACAGTTATATTAAACAAGATGCTTATTTGAACTCACGCCGTGGACAGTATGCAGAACGTAATGGAGCTGAATTACCTTGGTCAACCAACTTCGATTTTAAAGTTATTCAAGATTTTAATATCAAGGTAGGCGGTAAAGTAAATACCATTCAAGTATCATTTGATATGTTTAATGCAGGTAATTTCGTTTCGTCAAATTGGGGTTTGAACCAGACCAATATCCGTACAGCACCAATTAACTTTGTTGGTTATGATAATGCAACGGGCTTTATTGCAACAGGTTCAGCACCAACGGGAAAACCAGTTTTCACATTTCCTTTGGTGAACGGAGCTCCTCTGAGAGATACATTCCAAAAATCAACTGGAATTGGTTCAAGATGGCAAGGACAAATTGGTATTCGTTATATCTTCAACTAAGAAATATCACAATTACCAATTCACAAAAAAATCCCGAATCGAAAGGTTCGGGATTTTTTATGGGTCAATAAACCGTATGCTTGCATAACAATTTTTAATCTACGATATTGCATTATCATTTAAACAAAATAAATAATGAAATTTAACGAACCCATGCTCAGAGATGGAGCATTAGAAGGAAAGACAATCGTAG
>JAYVIV010000271.1:0-30536 GCA_043769985.1 Arcicella sp. | reverse complement strand
AGGTAAGCCAAATCGGGCGGATTGGATGAAAGATTGGTACGTTTTTATGTCAAAACCAATCGTCAATGTCTCGACTGAATTATTGCAAAAGTTGGTAATTACTGATGAAAAACTTAATACCATACAAAGCAAAAGTATTCTTTCAAATTCGCCTTTCGAGAAATCTGATAACACTTCTTTATTCCAAAAAGGAGGCGAAGTTTTAGCTTACAAATACATGAAGAGTTTTATGGAAGAAAGAGCCATAAATTATTCCAAATTTATTTCAAAACCACTCGAAAGTCGGAAAGGATGCAGTCGATTATCACCCTATATTGCTTGGGGAAATTTATCTATCCGTCAGGTCTATCAAACCTCTTTGGAAGCCGCAAGAAAGAAGCCTTCTTTTAAACGACCGTTAATAAATTTTGGGTCGAGATTGCGTTGGCATTGCCATTTTATTCAGAAATTCGAGAACGAAGAATCCATGGAATTTGAGAATGTCAATCGGGGTTATGATTCCATGCAACTTTCTGATAATCAAAGTCATTTGGTGGCTTGGAAGGAAGGGAAAACGGGTTATCCTTTGGTGGATGCTTGTATGAGGTGCTTGCAATCGACGGGTTATATGAACTTCCGAATGCGAGCAATGATGGTTTCATTTCTAACGCATCAACTCATGCACCATTGGAAAGACGGAGCCATCCATTTAGCTCAACTTTTTTTAGATTTTGAGCCTGGTATTCATTACCCACAATTTCAAATGCAAGCGGGCGTAACGGGCATAAATACCGTAAGAATTTATAATCCCGTGAAACAATCCCAGGAACACGACCCAGAAGGAATTTTCATTAAACAATGGATTCCAGAATTACGGGACTGTCCAGAGATTTTTATTCATGAACCATGGAAAATGACCTTGATGGAGCAGGAATTATACAATTTTAGATTGGGCGGTTTGGGTTATCCATATCCAATAATCAATCTCGAAGAGAACACTAAATTAGCCAAAGATCGCATTTGGGGACATCGAAAAACCATGGAAGTGAAAGCGGGAAAGGAGAGAATTTTGAAGAGATTGGTGATTCCGAGAAAGGAATTAACCGCAAAAACAGAAAGTCGCAAGAGAAAAATTAAAGAATAAACCGCAAAGACGGGAAGACGCAAGTTTTAGAAAAATTATATCTTCCTGTCTTTGCGGATAAAATCAAATCAACAAATCATCCGCTTTTACGCCCGCAATCCTCATGGCTTCGTATTCAACTTCTACAATAAATTCAGTTTCATCTTCCGTAAATTCCTCATTATCCCAATCCTTAAAAAACTGTTGCGTTTGTTCTTGAATATTATCCACATTTTTGACCAATCGTTTAATCAAAAAATCTGTAAAGCGATCCACTTCTTTTCGCATTCTCACAACCGCTTCCGTGGGCGGAGGAGCAACTTCATACGCTTCCAAATCTTCCAAAAGGAATTTTTCTTTCAATTTATAGGCTTTTAATTGGGCAATTCTTTCTTGATTGGTCATGCGTTTTTTTTATACAAAGTTAGGGAACTTAATTGCAGATAGTGAAGACAATCACGCCATTGATAGAATTCATACAACCCGTAGGCTATCAATTACGTCATGAGTTTCTTCTTACCCGCACAAAAAGCTTTCATGGTTTTGGCAACTTCCAACTTCAGTTGCGAGTTTTTCTTGAATCCAAATTTTTAAGCGAGGTCTTTCTGTGCCTTCATGTATAGCATTGGCATAGATTTTACTGAAGCCAACGAAGAAAATCAGAAGAAAAAACCACTTTTTCATGGGGAAGATGGTTTAAGGGTGTGCATTTAAACATAAGTGAAGATAGTGATTTTATTTTATAGTTTCTATTATTTGCAAGGTCTTCGATAGAGCCTTATATTTTTTGAAGCCCTATTTTATTCGTACTTTGCATCAAAAACCAAATCTTTGTATTGTATGCACGAAATTATCGGAAAAATTATACCCAACTGGGAAACAGATTTAGCCCTTCTTAAACAATATTTACCCAAAATCAATATCTACGAAAAAGAAAAAGGGAAATTCTATCTCAAATCTCACGACTGTGACGGTAGAGAAAAGTTAATTTTCAATGAAACTAATAATAAATCTGCCCCAGAAGAAATTGTTAGACAATTATTTCTCTATGAACTTACTACTAATTATGGCTATCCTGTCAATCGCATAAAAATCGAAGAAAATGTTGATTTTGGTGTTAGTGGGCGTGGGCGTGCGGATATTGTTGTGTATCAGCAGGATAATGCAACGCCTTGGATTATTGTAGAAGTGAAAGCCCCTTCACAGAAAAATAATATCCAACAGCTCAAAAGTTATCTCAACAATCAAGGTTCGCCAATAGGTGTAGGTGTAAACGGAAATACAATTGTTCGTTTATTTCGTCCATATCCAAGACAATTTGACGATTCTTTACCTGATATTCCGTATGAACATGAATATCAACAAGTTAAGAATGACGAACAACCTGCGGCTTCTATAAAAGACATCATTTTAAGTCGTAAATGGACTTTGAAAGAATTAGAAGATGTAAACAAAAACAAACAATATAACCTTCGCAAAATCATTGTAACGCTTGAAGAGTTGGTTTTAGCCAATTCAGGAGGAGATTCTTTTGATGAAATTTTCAAACTCATTTACGCCAAACTTTATGACGAATCCGAGGCATTAAGTCGCCCAAATAAAACACTTTTATTTCGTCAATACAAATCGGCTGAGGTTACACATTCTGAAATTTCTAAACTTTTTGAGGATGCTAAAAAAGAATGGAAGAGCATTTTTACCGCTTCGGATAAAATTGAACTTACCCCCGAACACTTGAACGTATGTGTGGGTGAGTTGCAAGAACTGAAATTGTTTTTCTCAAACCTACGCATTATTGATGAAGCATTTGAATATTTAATTTCTGCCGTTGCCAAAGGAAGTAAAGGACAATATTTTACCCCAAGAATTGTGATTGATTTTTGTGTTAAAATGTTGAATCCTAATCGTAAAGAATATATCGTGGACCCCGCCTGTGGAAGTGCAGGATTTTTGGTTCATTCAATGGAATATGTGTGGAAGAAGTATAAAATTGAAGATGAACGTTCACGAGTAGCGTATGCGGCAAAACACCTTTGGGGCGTAGATTTTGACCCAAAAACAGCTAAGATTTCAAGAGCAATTATGCTGATTGCAGGTGATGGGAAAACACATATTTACCGACAAAACTCCTTAGAACACACTCGTTGGTCTCCTGATTTTGTGGCTGAACTACAAAAAGAAGAACTTATCAACGATGCCCAAAACAAACACCTCAATTTTGATATTGTGATGAGTAACCCTCCTTTTGCGGGGGATATTCCAGAAAAAAATATTATCAATTTATACGAAGATATTTTAGGACATAAATACACTTTCAAAATTGATGTTGCCCGTGCTAAATCACTTTTGAAAAGTATAGCTATTGAGTTTAAAATTGTTTGGACAGACAATGCTGAAAAGGCAATTTTGGATAAAATTAAGGAAATTAATAAAGAATCAGAATTTGACCTTGAACAAGAGGACGACCAACACCTTGCTGCCCAAGAAATTGCGGGGGTTATGATTGATAACGTTTTGGACGGTACACTCTATGAACAATCTTTAACGCCTCGTTTGAAAGAAATGATGAGTTTTAAGAAAAATCAAACCAAATGGGAAAAAGTGGACAGGCATATTTTGTTCATTGAAAGAGTGATTGACCTACTCAAAGACGGTGGAAGGGCTGTAATTGTATTGCCACAGGGTATTTTTAATAATTCTAATGAAAAATATGTGCGTAAATATATAACCAACCGTGCCAGAATTTTAGCCGTTGTGGGTTTACACGGAAATAGTTTTAAACCGCATACGGGTACAAAAACAAGTTGTATATTTCTCCAAAAACATCAACCCGATGAAGTAATAAAAGACTATCCCATTTTCTTTGCGACCAGTAAATTAACCTTTAAAGATAATTCGGGCGAATACATTTATCTAAAAGATGAAGAAGGCAATATTATTCATGATGATGACCACAACCCTGCTTATCAAACAGATTTATTTGACATTGCCGAGGCTTTTAAAGATTATGGATTAAAAGAACTTGCGAATGGAGATAATGCTTTTACTTTTTTAAATAACTAATCGGAATAATGGAAATTAGAAAGTATAAAAATATTGAATATTCAAAAGTATTGCTATCAAATTTAGGTGGTAAGATGCGTATTGATTCTGAGTATTATTCACCAGAATATATACGTGTAACAGATGATGTCTTAAAAAAAGAAGTTACGAGTTTAGCAAAATTAAATGCTACAATTAAACATCCAACAGAAATAAAAAGAGAATATGATGATTATGGAGTTACATTTTTAAGGACTCAGAATTTACGACCATTGAATGTCGATTTTAATTCCTCGGAAGTTTTCATTTCAACAGATGATGCTGAAAAATTAAAAAGAAATATATTATTTGAGGGAGATGTTTTAATGACAAGAACAGGAGCAAATTTTGGTGATACAGCAACTTTTCTAAATCAGAGAGAAAAGGTTATTGCTTCTTCTCATATTTTAGTTATTCGCACAAATAAAATTAATTCAATTTATTTGTCAGTTTATCTAAATAGTTTGTTCGGCAGAAAACTAATAGATAAAGGGCAATATGGAGGGCTTCAACCAGAAATTGCTCCATCCTATTTATATTCTTTACCAATACCCAATCCAACCGATTCTTTCCAACAAAAAATAGAGGATTTAGTTTTGAAGGCGTATGAACAAAAACAAGCCTCTGAAAATTTATATCGGCAAGCTGAAAACATCTTGCTTAAGGAGTTGGGCTTAGAAAATTGGCAACCTCAAACAAGAAAATTCTCTTTATTTGATGTTCCCTTTGAAGTCGAAAATAGTCATTCTTTAATCAATTTGAACCAAATGTTAAAGTCCGATAGACTTGATTCTGAATATTGGGAGTCAAAATATTTAGATTTATATAAGGTCTTACTTCAAAAACCACATACCTTATTGGGTTCAGAAGTAACAATAAAAAGTGGATTCCCTTTTCAGAGTAAAGAATTTATTGATGATTCAGAAGCGGGAAATGATGATGAACCATTTATCAGAATCCGAGATTGCAAGCCTCATTATATTGATAATGAAACACTTACCAGAATGAGTGCCAAATATATTAACGAAACAAATGCCAAGAAAGCACAAGTGAATGATATTGTAATTGGTATGGATGGAATAAGATATTTTTTAGGAAGTTTGGTTTCAGCACCAGCTTACGTAAATCAACGAGTCTGTCATATCAGCGTAAAATATGAGTCAGACATAACCCCAGAATATGCTTTGCTGATTATCAATGGAATGATTGGGCAGTATCAATTACTACGCAAAATGACCATTGCAGATACAGTAGGTCATATCAAAAATACAAATGTTGCAAATTTAATAATCCCAATTTCTAATCAGGTAGAAAAAATAAGTTACAAAGTACGAGAAGCAATTAATAATCACCAGTCTTCAAAGAATCTTTTATCAGTAGCCAAACGAGCCGTTGAAATTTATATTGAACAAGATGAAAAAATGGCAGAGAAGTATATTACAGAGAATGCTTGAAATTGTTGAATTTTGGATTTATTAATAAACGGACTGAATTTAAAATTTAGTCCGTTTTTGTTTTAAACCAACTTTCAAATTATTTTACTCAACACAATGCGTAATTTTACTCAACGTATTGAGTAAAATAATTATCCATGCTCTTAAACACCAAAATCCACAAATTCCTTCGTAAATTCACATTCCACTCAATACAAAACTCATCAATGACTGAATCAAACCCTCAAGAATTAAAAAAAGAATTGTCCCTGACTGATGCCACCATGATTGTGATTGGCTCAATGATTGGCTCAGGAATTTTTATCGTCTCTGCCGACGTTACCCGCAACTTAGGCTCGCCTGGTTATTTGTTACTCACTTGGATTATCACGGGCGTAATCACCTTAATATCAGCACTTTCCTACGGCGAACTCGCTGGTATGATGCCCAAAGCGGGCGGACAATACGTATATCTACGGGAGGCGTACAATCCCTTGGTTGGCTTTCTGTTCGGATGGACTACGTTCTTGGTCATCGAAACGGGTACAATTGCGGCCGTTGCTGTGGCTTTTGCCAAATATACGGGCGTACTTTTACCAGATTATATCGGAACGGAACACAGTTTTCTGTTTTTCAATACCCAGCAACTTTTGGCAATTGCTTTAATTTTGTTGCTTACTTTCATTAATATTCAAGGCGTTAAAAATGCAAAATTGGTGCAGTTAATTTTCACCACCACCAAAATTGGAGCGTTGTTGAGTTTGGCAGTTTTGGGAATTTATGTAGGTCTAACCTCTGGAAAAGGAATGTGGGAAATCAATAACTTAGATTTCTGGAGTCCTGTGGCTATTCAATGGGATAAAGTGACTGGCAAAATATTAGACTATAAATATCTTTCAGGTATCGGTTTATGGTCAGCAATGGGTTTAGCCTTAATTGGTCCATTATTTTCATCATCCGCTTGGAACAACGTTACCTACACGGCGGGCGAAATGAAAAATCCAAAAAGAGACATTCCTTTGAGTCTTTTGTATGGCACTTTAACCGTTAGTTTTCTATATATTTTAGCCAACATTGCTTACTTAACTTTACTCCCAGTACAAGGACAAGCCAACGCAATTGACACCATCGGAAGAGGTATTATGTTTGCCACCAATGACCGTGTGGGAACGGCGGCTGCTGAGATGATTTTTGGTAATCCTGCCGCAATTATTATGGCAATCTTCATCATGATTTCCACGTTTGGGTGCAACAATGGCATTATTTTGTCGGGAGCGAGAGTGTATTATGCTATGGCAAAGGACAATCTTTTCTTCAAAAAAGCGGGAGAGTTAAACGCAAAAGGCGTTCCAGCAGCGTCTTTGATTATGCAATGTTTTTGGGCGTGTTTGTTATGTTTGACGGGTACGTATAGCGACTTATTGGATTATACCGTTTTTGCCATTTTGGTTTTTTATATTTTGACCATTGCGGGCGTGTTTATCCTCCGAAAAAAACAGCCCAATACCCCAAGACCATACAAAGCCTTTGGTTATCCAATTATTCCAGCCATCTACTTGTTTTTTGCCGTAGCCTTGTGTGTTAATCTATTAATTTACAAGCCAGTACCTTCTTGGATTGGCGTTGGCATTGTGGCATTGGGTGTGCCTGTTTTTTATCTTTGGAAGAAGAAGGATGCCTAAATTGTATAATTTTGCCCGAATCAAGATGAAGGGATTCATTTTAAAAGTATGAATTCTTTTCATCTTTTCATTTCAATGTCTTGAATCAAAAAACTACTTTGAGCGTACCTCAAAATTTTATTAAAAAGAAGCTTTGGAAAAGGAAATTAAAGACCACACTAATAAATTTGAACAATGAGAAGAAAAATCACTAATTCAGCAATTCTACTTTTACTAACTATTCTAAGTTTTAAATCTTTTTCTCAAAAATTCACGGCTAAAACAATGGTTTGTGAAGGCGAAGACCTTAATTTGAAGGCGGAAGGTGCTGAACGTTATCTCTGGAAAGGTCCGAACAATTTCATCTCTACTGAACAAAATCCAATCATTAAGAAGGTTAATTATCTAAATGGAGGAGATTATATCGTATCCTTTATTTCATCAAGAGATACAATAAATATGCCTTTCAGGGTGAAATTATATTCCAAAAT
This sequence comes from Arcicella sp., assembly GCA_043769985.1. Taxonomy (GTDB): domain Bacteria; phylum Bacteroidota; class Bacteroidia; order Cytophagales; family Spirosomataceae; genus Arcicella. The sequence goes on along the minus strand of JAYVIV010000271.1, from coordinate 22,768 downwards.
TTCACCCACACTTTCTTTTTCCATTGCTGGAAATAATCTGCATATTTATTCCAACATAAATTCACAGAATAATCTTCAATATACTTATTTATGGAGTAATGCTAACGCCTTTTCGAGTACCTCATCGAATATAAAAATCAATGGTTTTACGAGTAAGGATTTAGGAAATTATGCTCTTTCGGTTAAAGACAATGAGTCTAAATGTGCAAATACAAGCAACCTGACTATAAATTCCGTAAATCCCGACTGTCCCTATCAATTCAAGAAATATGTAATTAAAAAAGATGATTTAGGAAATAATTACTTTAATCCTTATAACACTACATTGATTATTTGCAACACGAATGAGGTGGTGTTTGCCACTGACTCTGTTAAAAATGCTTCTTATCAGTGGTTTAGAGGAGGGCTTGCTATTCCAAGCAGCAATTCTCATATTCTGAAAGTTACTCAAGATGGTACTTATACTGTTAAAATCAAAGTGGGCAATTGTGATTATGAAATTGAAGATACCAACAAAATCTTTGCTGTACTGGATTTCAAAAACCTCACTTCTGACATTTCAACCAATATTCCTAAAAATGGCGACAAAATAGAAGGGTGCATTGGAGCAACTTATTTTCAAACAAAAAATGTAAAGTATGATAATCTAAATTTGAATTGGTTGCGTGAGGGACAAGCAATCGGTACAATCGGTACACAGCCGTACCATTATCCTCAAAAAACAGGCACTTATCAACTGAAGACCTCACTGAATGAATGTGTTATTTTTTCAGACCCAATCAACTTTATTGCCAACTCAAAAGCCTTAGCACCCATAAAAGTAGTAGATGGAATTGCAGATTTAACAAAAGATACTGTTCAGATATGTAAAGGCTCAAATGTGGTTTTATATTCCCAAAACGCTTCTAATTGGTTTCGTAACGATACTTTAATCAATTCATCCTCAACGGTAGGAGTTACAAAATCTGGACGTTATAGTTTCAAAACATTTGTACAATCATGTGTGTATGATTCTAAAAAAAACTCGGTGTATATAAAAGTTGGGAATACAGAAAATGCCATTATTCAAAGTGAAAATGTTATAATTAATGCAACTTTTTTTGGTAAAAACATCTCTGCTAAAACCAATATTCCTAATCCCTCAAAATATTTGTGGAAAGAAGAATTTGGAATAGAAACAGAGAGAAATAGCAGTTTTGTTTCGGGGAGTGAGTGTGCAAAATCTTCAAGTAATCCTACTTATCAAGTGAAGGTTATAGGAAAAGATTGTCAGGCAATATCCGATAAAGTAAATATAAATCTGATACCTTTTAGACTGAATTTACAGGATGATAATACTAAAATCTCCACTATTCTTTGCAAAGGTTCGAAGGTACGGTTACATCTTAGCGAAGATATTATTAGGTTTGATTCTGATGAGAGTGTTAAAATTATCTGGCGACTCAATGGAAATCCCATTAAAAACCCCAATGGAGAATTTTCAAGAGAATATTATGCCATGGAGGCGGGAGTATATGATTGTCAGTTGGTATCAAGCAAATGTTCTATTACAAGTTCAAGCTATACTGTTACGCTAAAAGAAGTTGTTAAAAAGCCCAAAATTTCAATTGTTGGCTGTGAAAATGAGCAAACCCGAATCAAGGTTGAAAATGTTGAAAACACTAAATTCAGTTGGTCTGAAAACTTTCAAATTCAACCTAAATATGATAATCTGACCACTTTTCTGGTTACAGGCGGAGGAGTATATAAAGTAACAACTCAAAGCGATTATTGTAATAATGAATCAGAAGAAATTAGGATCACAAATATGGGTATTGAAGCACCTTCTATCATATCAGCTTGTGTTGGCAAAACAATTGATATCCTTTGTGCTTATGGTAGGAATGTAAAATGGACTGGTCCCAATGGTTTTAAATCTACGCTACAAACCATTACGCTTTCTGATATTAAAGAGACCAATGCTGGAATCTATACGGTTATAGATTCCAACCCTGTAGGATGTAGAACATCTGCAACCGTGGAAATAAAAACGCCACAACATACTTTATCAGAAAATTCTACCAGAAATAGATGCGAGGGTTATTATTTTGATTCATTCGGTGAAATAAATAGCTCATTTGTAGAAACTAAGTGGACTGGACCGAATGGATTTTTGAGTACGACTTCCGATTCGTTTATGTTTGGGCTAAAACCTTCTGATTCAGGTGTTTATACTTTTGAATATAGAACCGTAGAAGGATGCACAGGAAAATCTAATAGAAGTTTAAATGTACAAGCTATTACAAAAATAGAAGTTGCAAACATAGAAGTTTGTGGTGGAAAAAAAACGATAAAACTCCCAGACGTTCAACCATCGCTCTTTTATGCTTGGAGTTCACCTCAGCGAATCACACAGTATAATTGGTCTGGAACCAACAATTTTACTTCTACTCAAAAAACGCCTACCATTCAAAATTTTTCTTCTGATAAAGTTGGCACCTATAGCTTGAATGTCAGAACCATAAGCGGATGTAAAGCAAATGGCACTACTTCCGTGAAAATTAATGAAAAAGTAAGAGTTTATTCTCCTCAAAAGATTGTTTATTGTGACAGAATCAAAGATTTCCAATTAAATCCATCAACTGACATAGACAAAAGAAATGTTATCTCTTACGCATGGACAGGCCCCAATAATTTTACTGCAAAAGAGTCATCGCCAGTAATTAAGGCACAATCAAACCAGTCATTGGCAGGGACTTATGAACTTACGCTTATGAGCATTGATAGTTGCCTTGAGAAAGCACAAATCGTTATTGAATTGAGCGAATCCATCACCTACCTAACTTCTCAGAAGCAGTCATTTTGTAAACAAGATTCTATTAGTTTAAAGCCTTATCAGGGAATCGAATACGCTAATTTCAATTCTTTTAGTTGGAAAGGACCGAATGGGTTTATTTCCAACAAATTAAATCCTTTTGTGAAAACAAAAACAACACAAAAGATTACAGGAGATTATGAATTAACGCTTACAAATACTTTGGGATGTTTGAGCAAAACAATATTAACCCTTGAAAAAAGCGACCCCATTAGCCTTATTCTGCCTAACAAAAATATATCAGTCTGTGAGGGAGCAAGCGCCTTAGTTGATGTTGAAACAAAATTTACAGATTCAACTGAATACGCATTCGTCTATCAAACAGAAAAAATAAAGAAGAATATTCCAGAAGATTATATAGTGAAAGTACACTATTTAGAACCGAATAATCCTTACAAAAAACTGTCTATTCTTGATAAAATGGATGCTTCAAAGGAAGGATATTATCAAATCACGGCCCAATCGTATTTTAGTGGTTGCCCAGTAAACGATTCTGTAAAAGTTACCCTAAACAAATCAGCTGACTGTAAATCAATATCATTAAATGAAATAAATACTCAGCCCCGTTGTAGCGGTGTTTTGATAGATATTCCTTTCAAAACCACAGGAAAATTTGAGACAAATACAACTTTTACCGTCTATGGAGTGCTTGTGGAATCTGGAGAAACAATTGTGCTGGGTAAAGGAATAAAAAGCCCCATTCAAATCAAATTAGACCATCCTTACAGCCCTTATGGAGTAAATTACTACATTAAATCTTCTGATAATATTTATAGTGAAATCACAAATTATACCAATTCTTTAAGAACCGTTCAAGCCCCTTATGTTGATATCTTAGGGGATAGATTAGCTTGTAAATCAAGTAAATTGACTTTCAATTTCAATCGTTATTCTCAAAATGAAATATCGGATATTCAATGGACAAATAATGATAAAATTATTGAGAAAGCAGATGGTTTATCTCATATTGCAACCGAAACTGGCAATTATAAGATTAATTATACCTATCAGAATTGCCCATTTTCGGCAGGGAGTATTTGGGATTTTGATGGTGGGCAAGAGATTCGTACAAATGGATATCCAGTAAGAATTGGCGAAATACTAAAACCCTCTATTTACACTAATAATTATGGAAATAGCCCTCTTACGATTTGTGAAGGCACAAACATAAACTTATTTACTGACACAACGAACCGAGGAAAAAGTCCAAATATTATTTTATCCCATAAATGGAAATTTAATAATGAATACATTAAAGATGCCGATAAAAATGCTTTTTTAGCCCAAAAACAAGGAGAATATATTTATGAAATAGCTGAAAGTGGATGCACAAATCAATCCGCCCCATTCAAACTTATTGTTAGTGATAATAGAAAAGCAAACATTCAACTCATTACTCCATTCTATGATTTAAAAAATGGTGATTATGTAGTTTGTAAAGGGATAGAAACCTATCTGAGTTTTACTGATTTTCCACCTTTGAAAAGTGACTCTTTACAGAAAGACCAAGACAAAGGGCTGATAAAACAAGGGAAAATTTTCCAATGGTATCGAAATGGAGAATTGATAAAAAATATAAATAGCCCTTTATTAAAAATTACAGAAAGTGGGGATTATAAGCTAAGGTTGTCTGAGGGACAATGTTTGGTTTATTCCAATAATATTAAAGTTAAACTTTTGGAAGTACTACCAGCGACTTTAAGAAATTATGGATTAACGAATACCTGTGAATCAAGTTTTGTCGATCTTTATAAAGGCTATAACAATGAAGGTGAATTTCGAAATATTTACGGACAGTTGGTTCGAAGCTCAAATTCTGAGATAACTTGGCTCAAAAATGGGCAAAAAATTAATAATGTGGGAATCGAAAGTTCTTTTAAATTAAAAGTTAGTGAATCGGGGAACTACCATTACACAACAAAAATATTTTATTCTGATAATACTTCTTGTGCTTTTATTTCTGATACTGCAAAAGTGAAAATCGAAGGAAAACAATTTGAAATTACACCTTATGAATCGTACCAAAATTTTCAAACTTGCCAAGATTCAGTTCAATTGAATTACCCCTATTATTCAACTGATTTGCGACCTCTCAATTATCAATGGAAAAAGAATGGACAAGCTATTCCAAATGCAACAAATAGCTTTTTTTATACAAAAGAATCAGGCAGTTATACTTTAGAAACTACTTATAAAGGTGGTTGCAGAAGCGTAGGTTTACCAATGAAAATAAATATGAAAGAGCTATCAGTTTATATTTCTGAATATGGCAGTCGTTGTGAAGATGAAAGTTCTACGTTTAAGGCAAACACCAACAACTATTATAAAAATGCTACTTATCAATGGTTGAAAGATGGAAAAACAATAGAGAATCAAGTTGCTTTTCAACTTACAAATGTGAAAGAAGCAGGGAAATATGCTGTAAAGGCTAAATATAATAATTGTGAAGCCATCTCAAAAGAATTGGATTTTGCCGTTAATAAAATTCCAATTTTAATTTCTCCAAGTGATAGTGCAACATTTTGTCCAAACAACTCCGTAAGAATAAGTGCGAGTAAAGAAAAGGGATTAACTTATGAATGGTATAAAAACAACATTCTTTTAACAAACAATTTCGCTGATTCGCTCTTAGTAGGTGAGGCTGGGAAATACAAGGCTTTGTTAAAGCGTGATTATTGTTCAAATGTATCAAAACCAATAACCGTTTATGAGAAACTCATACTTCCCTCTGCACAAATTAGTGCCTCTAAAAATCAAATCTTCTACGGTGATTCAACAACAATCAAAATAAGTTTAACTGGCGATTCTCCTTGGACATTAAAATTATCTGATGGAAAAACTTTTAAAGCCAACTCATCACCCTACTTATTGAATGTAAATCCCCTAATGACAACGAGTTACGCCTTGAGTGAAGTAAAAAATAATTGCGGAATAGGAACTGTTCAAGGAGAGGCAAAAATTGAAGTCCTAATTTTAAGTACCCAGGAAGAAGAAAACTTATTCGTGAAAGTATATCCAATTCCGACAACCGCAATTTGTAACATTGATATAGAAATAGAAACGCCCGAACAAATAAAAATAGTTATTACTGATGTTTTGGGTAGGAATCTGATAGAGAAAGAGTTTTCTACAAAAGTTCGAGTTTTTCATGACCAAGTAGATTTAGAAAGATACAATGAAGGTATTTATTTTCTAAATGTGTTCGTTGGTGAGAAGAAGTTAGTTAGAAAGATTATTAAAAATTAGGGAAATAGCCGCTTGTGACGTTATTTTAATTGAGTATCATGCGTGTAAAGCCTCGCACAACCCTCCTCTATAAAATGTGAAATGCTGCAAATTTTTCCTTCTTCAATCAAAGAAGTATTTTTCGGAAGGTATATTTTCCAAAAATAACAATCATTCCTCATTTTTTCAATGCTAAGCATAAAGAAACTATTTTTATGGCTGTGAGGTTGAATGTTTAAAGAAATTATAAAACAAAACCTAAAACTATCATGTCGGAAATAACAAAAGTTGCGCTCATTACGGGAGGCTCAAAAGGAATTGGTTATGGCGTTGCAGAGGCGTTAATTAAAGATGGAATTCGAGTAGCGGTGACTTCACGTACCCAAGCAAATGCAGACGAAGCAGCAGCGGAATTGAACAAAATCAAGGATGGATTTGCCATTGGTATCGAATCAGATGTTAGAAATTTGGCTTCGCAAGAGAAAGCTGTACAAACGATTTTGTCAAATTGGGGACGATTGGATTACGTAATTGCGAATGCGGGAGTAGGCTATATGGCTCCAATTCAGACACTCACCTCAGAACAATGGCAAGAAACCATTGACATAAATCTAACGGGAACTTTCAATTCAATTAAGGCAGCTTACGAATCTCTGAAAGAATCAAAAGGCTATTTCATTACGATTTCGAGTTTAGCTGGCACAAATTTCTTTGCGAACGGTGGAGCGTATAATGCCTCTAAATTTGGCGTAGTGGGCTTTTCGCAAGCGATTATGATTGATTTAAGAAAGGACGGAATCAAGGTAACGACCATCATGCCAGGTTCAGTAGCTACAGAGTTTGGCGGACATATCCCTTCTGATAAAGATGCTTGGAAAATTCAACCAGAAGATATTGGACAAATTGTTTCAGATTTGATTAAAATGCCAGCAAGGACATTACCGAGTAAAGTTGAGGTTCGTCCTTCCATGCCAGCGTAAGTTAATTGTTGAGGTTTGAGTTGTAGAATTGCTGATTCAACGTTACGACAATTCAAACCTCAACAATTAGTTTAGTTATAAATAAAATTTACCAAATAAACCATCTTCTTTTTCTTTCTTTCTTCCGAAGAAATACTCATCGTAATCAAATCTTTGTCAGTTGAAGCACTGTAGTTATTGTCAGAATTACTTTGTTCGATCCAACTTCTCACCAACACTTGCAATTGCTTTTTGGTTTTCTCGAAATATTGCTTGGCTTCCTCCTCACTTTCTGATTCAAAAATAATTGATTTATAATTGGAAGTTGTACCTCCATTATCCTGCAAAATCAATCCAGCTTTTCCCGAAACTAATTCAAAAGCAGTCTTGAAACGCTCCTGCCCTACTGACTTATCTTTTTTATCTTTCTTAATTTTCTCGCCAGTAATATTCTTAAAATTCTCAGTTTTTGAAGCAGTCAAGGCTTTGAATTGCTGAGAGAATTGTGGGTCAATCTTTGCCTCTACTGCATTTGGAACGGCAATTGTCTTCTGAATTTTATATTTCCCAGACTGTCCTGCATCCATTGAAGTTGCCAATAAAGTATAAGTCCCAGTAGTGGGAACTATATAAAAAAACTTATTATAGCTCGTCCCAGAATAAGGCTTTGAATCGTAGCTATTCTCTTGTTTATTCGACGGTGTTTTGAACCCTAACATCACCCTAAAATTATCCGAGGAATGTTCCACCGTTAATTCTTCTCCCGCATGAAGGAATAATTTATAGGTATCATAAAAACGTTTTTCTCCATTTTGAGAAGAAAATTTATCTTTACCCGTCAAACTTGCTTCCACTTGATCTTGGGCTTGTTGCATTCCACTATTCAATTGATTTCGATTTAAGATTTCGGTTGAATCAATGACAACGTTTTTTGTCTGAGGAATTTTCTTGTTGGTCTTCTTTTTTTGGGCTTGTGTCGCAAAACATAGCATCAAACACAACAAGGATAATAATTTAATTTTCATTTGGCTGTTTATTTGTGAAATTTCTTGCAAGTAGGCACAGAAAAGTAATTCAACCAAATTATCTTTGGAAGAATTCGTAATCGGTAGAATATTCTGAACAATTTTGTTAAGAAATTACTTTAACAATACATAAAAAGAATGCAATTTTTTACAATATAAGTGTAATTTTACGTTAGTTTCAAGCGTGTTTATAAGCATTAAATTTACCGTTCCTAAACAAAAAGTACACTAATAATTAATCAAAAATAAAAATATGGAAAGAAGAGACGCAATTGCCCGTGTTGCATTATTAATAGGCGGGACACTATCTGTCGGAACATTAGCTACGGTCTTGGAAGGTTGTAAGACAGGGGGAGGCTCAAAAGTTGGAAAAGAATTCTCCATCGTTCCACAACACCGTGAAATGATTGCGGAAATCGCAGAGATGATTTTACCCAAAACTTCTACTCCAGGAGCGAAAGAAGCCAAAGTGCCTGAGTTCATAGAATACATGTTGAAGGAATGTTACAAAGAAGACCAACAAAAATCTTTCTTTGCTTCCTTAGACAAATTGAATGACGGTGCCAGTGGTGATTTTATGAAGGCAACTACGGAACAAAAATTAACACTTCTCAAGGCAGAAGATACCGCCAAAGAAAGGTCTGAATTCTGGAATATTATGAAGGATTTAACAATATTAGGTTATTTTACTTCAGAGCAAGGAGCAACAAAAGCCGCTGAATATTTGGAAGTACCTGGAAAATATGAAGCCATAAAATTACAAAAAGGTCAAAAGGTTTGGGCGATGAGCTGATTCAGTTAACAATTATCATTAAACAACCAACAGTTAAAATTATTTAAATAACACAAGGATATTTTGTAGAGTATTATCGTTGAAAATCTTAATACTTAATACTCAATACCTAATACTATTAATATAAATGGAAATAATAGGAACAGGAACAAAAGCAAATACCTACGATGCCATCGTGGTTGGTTCTGGAATATCAGGCGGCTGGGCTGCCAAAGAATTATGTGAAAAAGGCATGAAAGTTATCATGCTTGAACGTGGACGTGATATTAAACACGTGACCGATTATACAAATGCCACAAAAAACCCTTGGGATTTTCCGCACCGTGGGCGTGTAGATAGCAAAACTGCCGAAGAATATTTCATCAATGTTCGGACGGGTTATACGGCAAATGAGCCTTGGCGAGATATGTTTGAAAATGACAAGGATAATCCAATCATTGAGAAAAAACCAATTGACTGGATTCGTGGCTATCATGTGGGAGGTCGGTCTTTGATGTGGGGTCGTCAGTCTTATCGTTGGAATCCTACTGATTTTGAAGCAAATGGAAAAGAAGGAATTGCCACCGATTGGCCCATCAGATATAATGATTTAGCTCCTTGGTATGATCATGTTGAGAAATTTGCGGGTATCAGTGGTGGTAAGGACAATATTGATGTATTGCCACATGGCGAACATTATTTGCCAGCTATGAACATGAATGCCCTTGAAAAAGAGATGAAATTGAGGATTGAGAAAGAATTCCCAAGTCGTCATTTTATTATGGGTCGTACTGCCCATTTGACGGGAGAATCTAAAATTGCTCTCGATTTAGGTCGTGCTCAATGTCAGTTTCGTAATCGTTGTATGATGGGATGTCCTTACGGTGGATATTTCTCGACACAATCGTCAACACTTCCTGCCGCTGTGAAAACGGGCAATTTGACCCTCCGCCCTGATGCCATCGTTCAAGAAGTTATTTTTGATGATAAATTAGGAAAGGCCGTTGGCGTAAGAATTGTTGATCAAAAAACAAATGAGTCAATTGAATATTTTGCGAAAGTGATTTTCTTGAATGCCTCAGCTTTTCCAACTACGGGAATTATGATGAATTCAAAGTCAAAACGTCATCCAAATGGTTTGGGTAATGAATCCGACCAATTAGGACGAAACATAATGGATCATCATTTGGGGGTTGGAGCCTCAGGCGAATTCGACGGAATGGCTGATGATTATTACTATGGTCGTCGTGCTAACGGTATTTACATTCCACGTTTTCGTAATTGGGGGACTGATAAACGTGATTATGTTCGTGGTTTTGGGTATCAAGGCAGTGCCACTCGTGATGAATGGGGACGTGGAGCAGACCAAGTGGGAATCGGGGCTGAATTCAAGGATTCATTAAGTTATCCAGGACAATGGCGTTTTGGTATGATGGGCTTTGGTGAAGTTTTACCAAATCCAGATAACAGAATGTATTTAGACGATAAATTAAAAGATAAATGGGGAATGCCTTTGTTTGTTTTTGATGCAGAATACAAAGAAAACGAAAAGAAAATGCGAGTTGATATGCAAAATGATGCGGGCGAAATGTTAGAAAAGGCAGGTTTGAAAAACGTATCAACTTATAACGATGAAAAGAAAACATTAGGAATTGGTATTCATGAAATGGGAACTGCCCGCATGGGAACGGATGCTAAAAACTCTTGTTTGAACAAAAATAACCAGGTTTGGGGTGCTGAAAATGTATTTATAACTGACGGCGCTGCTATGACTTCGGCTTCTTGTGTGAATCCATCTTTAACGTATATGGCTCTAACGGCTCGTGCAGCTGACTTTGCGGCAAATGCATTGAAAAAAGGAGATTTGGCTTAAAAAAGTTTGGTTAATGTGCAATCGCAAAAAAGGGCTTATTCTTTTGAATTTGCCCTTTTTTTATGAGATTGATTTTTTACAATCCCTCGTAATAGATTTTTCATTTTCTCTTTCGTAATTTTGAATCTCATTTGTATAAAAAAAATAATCATGTTAAATTCTGTTCCTTTCAACCAAACTCATGCCTTTTCTTTGCTTACTAAACATAGAGAAGAAATTGCAGAGACAACCATTAAAGACCTTTTCAAGAACGATACTGAGCGTTTTGATAAATTTTCAATCCGTTTTGAGGATATTTTATTAGATTATTCAAAAAATATAATTACCGAAAAAACCAGAGCAATCTTAGTCGCATTGGCGAATGAATGTGAATTAGACGATGCCATTGAACGTATGTTTACGGGAGATGTCATTAATAAAACAGAGAATCGAGCGGTGCTTCACGTGGCTTTAAGAAATCGTTCAAACTCTCCGATTGCAGTTGATGGACATGAGATTATGTCAGATATAAATGCGGTTTTGGAAAAGATGAAAGGGTTTTCAGAAAAAGTGATTTCGGGAAATTGGAAAGGGTATGCTGGAAAAGCAATTACTGATGTGGTAAATATTGGAATTGGTGGTTCTGATTTAGGTCCCGTAATGGTTACGGAGGCTTTAAAACCCTATAAAAACCACTTAAACCTTCATTTTGTCTCAAACGTGGATGGTACACACATTGCCGAGGTATTGAAAAAAATCAATCCAGAAACTACTTTATTTTTGATTGCTTCCAAGACTTTTACCACACAGGAAACAATGTCAAATGCTAATTCTGCCCGTGATTGGTTCTTGGCAAATGGAGGTTCTTCTGAAAATGTGGCAAAACATTTTGTGGCAGTTTCAACCAACGAAAAATTAGTTACAGCTTTTGGAATTGACCCTGCCAATATGTTTGGTTTTTGGGATTGGGTTGGCGGACGTTATTCACTTTGGTCGGCAATTGGATTATCTATTGTTTTGTCAGTCGGTTACGATAACTTCATTGAACTTTTGGAAGGTGCCCATGCGATGGATAAACACTTCCGCACGGCTGATTTCAACGAAAATGTACCCGTAATTTTGGCACTTTTAGGAATTTGGTACAATAATTTCTTTGGGGCAGACACCCAAGCTATTTTACCGTATGACCAATATATGCACCGTTTTGCTGCTTATTTTCAACAAGGAGACATGGAATCTAACGGTAAACAAGTTGGACGGGATGGAAGTCAAGTTTCCTACCAAACGGGTCCAATTATTTGGGGTGAACCTGGCACCAATGGTCAGCACGCTTTTTATCAATTAATTCATCAAGGAACAAAAATGATTCCTGCCGATTTTCTTGCACCAGCCATTTCACACAATCCAATCGGACAACATCATCAAATGTTATTGTCAAATTTCTTTGCTCAAACAGAGGCATTAATGAACGGAAAAACTCGTGAAGTCGTAGAAGAAGAATTAGTTAAAGCGGGAAAAACGCAGGCAGAAATTGATGAGTTAGCTCCTTTTAAAGTATTCACTGGTAACCGCCCAACCAATTCAATCATGTTTAAGTTGTTGACCCCGAGAACATTAGGAAGTTTAATTGCCATGTACGAACACAAAATTTTCGTTCAAGGAATAATATGGAATGTATTTAGTTTTGACCAATGGGGCGTTGAATTAGGCAAGCAATTAGCCAATCAAATTCTACCAGAATTAGGTGGAAATGAGGAAGTTACTTCACATGATTCTTCCACAAATGGATTGATTAATGCTTATAAGAATTGGCGTGTTGCAACTCTATAGATTTTTTATAGGTTACGTAGGTAAAAGAAAATGCTCGTCAATTTTAAAATTGACGAGCATTTTATTTTACTTTAATTTCTCTAAAATCTCCTCAAAATCCAGCTGTTCCTGCTCTCCTGAAATCATATTTTTCAAGGTTAATTTTCCAGTATTCATTTCCTCTGAACCGATGATACAGACATAAGGAATTTGCTTTTTATCAGCGTAATCTAATTGCTTTTTTATCTTACTGACATCTGGATAAACTTCTGAATTTAAACCTGCCAATCTTGCCATTTGCAATAAAGGAAGGGCAAAATTTAATTCCTCTTTTCCGAAATGACAAAACAATAACTTTGTAGTAACTGATTGATTTTCAGGAAATAAACCTAATTCTTCCATCACATCATAGATTCTATCAACCCCAAACGAAATGCCCACACCCGATAATCCTGGAGCCCCAAAAGTTCCCGTTAAATTATCATAACGACCTCCACCCGTGATTGAACCAATCTGAACACCCAAGGCTTTTACTTCAAAAATTGCCCCAGTGTAATAGGATAATCCACGGGCGAGGGTGATGTCTAACTCAATATTTTCTTCCGATAAACCAAAAGCAGAAAGATAATCCCAAACTTGCTTCAATTCTAAAATTCCTTGTTTACCTGTTTCAGAATTCTGGAAAAGTTCTTCCAATTTCAAAAACTTCTCTTGGTTCGTTCCAGAAATTTCAAAAACAGGGTCAAGTTTTGATAATGAATCATTAGAAAATCCTTTTTCAGCTAATTCTTCCAACACTTTTTCTTTCCCAATTTTATCTAATTTATCAATTGCTACGGCAAGGGTTCCCTCCTGACCTATTGCTCCAATGGCTTCAGAAAGACCAGTTAATACTTTACGATTATTAATTTTTAAAGAAAAATTAATACCAAAAGCCTTCATCACTTCATGAATCATTAATACAATCTCGGCTTCACAAATTAGCGAATCTGTACCAACAACATCAGCATCACACTGATAAAATTCTCTGTAACGCCCTTTCTGTGGACGGTCTCCACGCCAAACTGGCTGAATTTGGTAGCGTTTAAAAGGCATTGTGAGTTCACTTCGGTTCATCACTACATAACGAGCAAAAGGTACGGTCAAATCATATTTTAAGCCTTTTTCGGAAATCTTCGTGGTTAATTTTTTATATCCTTCATCCAAATCTGATTGTCCAATTTTCTCAGAAAAATTACCAGAATTTAAAATTTTAAATAATAATTGGTCACCTTCTTCTCCATATTTCCCCATTAAGGTTGAAAGGTTTTCCATGGCGGGTGTTTCAATCGGCTGAAAGCCAAAACGTTCATAAACCGAACGAATGGTTGAAAATATATAGTTTCGTCGAACCATTTGTTGTGGTCCGAAATCTCGTGTGCCTTTTACGATACTTGGTTTGCTCATTTTTAAAGTTGTGAGTTGTGAGTTAGTGAGTTGTGAGTGTTTAAAACCTTACAATTCTTTGCAAAATTACGAAACCCGAAAGGTTTTTCATTCCTTTGGATTTAATAATACTTCCAAATCACTGTCTTTCTAATTGTATTTCTAAATTATAATTTTAGTTACTACACATAATTATACTCATAACATTCTAATAATCAGTTATTTGAATTATTCATTAAACTATAAATTTATTTAAAATGCTACTTAACTCACAAATCACAAATCACAAATCACAACTATTTCCCAACTCACATTTGGTAGAAAAAGAAAAAAGCCGTAATTTTGCACTTCAATTTAAAAATCTGTTCATAATGGCTGTTACAAGACTCAAAAGAAAAGATAGAAGAAACAAGAGTATAGCCACTAACAAAATCAATGCGATTAAGTTTTTGACAACAACTCCTGAAATCAAGTTAATTGATATCGAGAGTATCAAAGCTGAATTTGCTGCGAAGGCTGCGAAGTAATTTTGTACAATTTCTTCTAAGAATCAAAAAACCCATCTCAACGGATGGGTTTTTTTTTATGAGGTTTGAGGGAACAAAAATCGGATTTTGCTATTTTAAGTTCCATGATTACAAGATATTTTAAAAACTTTTTGAATTATTTTACCTCATACCTACTACCCCATACCTACTACCTCATACCCACTAACTCATACCTACTACCTCATATACCTACTACTTCATACCTACTACCTCATACCTAAATAAAACCTATTTCCCCTTCTTATCCTCCTTATTTCTCAAAACATCGCCTAAATGATTTAATTTTTTGACGTGTTTCATCATTTCTTTTTCTTGTTTGTTGATTCGCTTATTGATATCCATTAAAACCCTAAAACGAATGGCTTGACCAAACAGAACCAAGCCTAAATTCATGATAATCAGACCATAAAGTCCCATGACGAACCATATTGAAAAGGCAATTAAAGGGTCTGCTTTAAGCGTTGCTGCGGAACTAACGATGGAAATTCCAAAGCCAAAAAGTAGTAATCCTGCACCTGCACATAGTAGCCATTTGGTTCTTAAAGGCATTCTGTTTACTAATCTTTGTCCTGGTGCTTTTTTGGGAATATCTGGTTTCATATTGGTTGAGTAAAATTTGATAGTGTTTTTTTGTAAAATTATTGCCAAAGTGTTCCAAGTAATTTTTCAATACTCAAAAATTCTTTGTTCAAATTGCTTGGAATAGTTTTGTTTGAATAAGTAAAACCATGTTCTTGCCAGAGGAAAATTGTGTAATAATCAGTTTGATAAATTGCCTTAGCAGTGGTTCTGAACAAAGCTATTTTTTCATTCGGAATTCTTTTTTCAATGGTCATTAAAAAAAACGCTTTGGTCTTTAACATCATGAGTTTTTTACCTCCTACCTTCTTTTCAACTACATTTGCGTTGGTTTCTAAACTTTTAAGTGCGGTTTGAGGCAAAAAAACATCCTCACGTCTTTCTATATAAAAGTTGCTTCCATTGGCTCGCATCGACCAGCCTTTAATTAACTGATTTTTAGCCAACTGTATTTTATTATCCTTCAAAATAGTAGTCATATCCAAGTACCTAAAAGTATCTATTTGGGCTTGAGAACTTAAATGAAAGAGGACAAATAAGCACAATAAAAATAATTTTATGGTGTTTATTTGAGAAGTTATCGTCTTAAACATAATTTTATATTTCAAAATCACCATAAACTAACGAAAACATTCCATGAAAATCAACAAAAAATTAATTTTTACCTTATTAGTTTCCATTTCTGCCTTTCATTTGTACGGTCAGGATATGCGTTTTAACCAAAAAAATCCTGATAAACCTGATGCTACGGAATACATGGATCCCGAAATTAGAGTTATCACGCCAGGCACAATTCCTTCCGATGCCGTCGTTTTGTTTGATGGTAAAAGTTTAGACCAATGGGAGTCGTCCAAGGATGGTGGAGTAGCCAAATGGAAAATTGAAGATGGAGCCATGACTGTGGTTGGCGGTGCTGGTGGAATTTCTACTAAAAAACATTTTACTGATTGTCAATTGCACATTGAATGGCGTTCTCCGATTGAAGGAGATGAAAAAAAAGGGCAAGGAAAGGGAAATAGTGGTGTTTTCTTTCAAGGAATTTATGAGGTGCAGGTATTAAATTCGTATAATAATCGTACTTATCGAAATGGTCAGGCGGGTTCAATTTATAAACAAAGTCCTCCTTTGGTGAATGTAACTTCAAAAATGGGCGATTGGAACGTTTATGACATTATTTATACTGCCCCAAAATTCACGATAAACGGAGGCGTTGCAAGTCCACCCTATATTACTGTAATGCACAATGGCGTTGTCGTTCAAAACCATACCATGATTCAAGGTGTAACGAACTACATCGGTCAACCAACCAACCCTGTTCACGGAAAAGCACCGATTCACTTACAAGACCATGGAAATGCGGTGAGTTTCAGAAATGTCTGGATTCGTGAGTTGTAATATTTGTAATTTACTATTGAGAACAACCATAATTACTGAATTCCCGTGCAAAAGTGCGGGAATCTTTTTTTATCTCTATTATTAAAGAAACTTCCTACGATGGATAAGTTTTTTTAACTTTGTAAAAACCATTACGAAAAAGAAATCAATTAGATGATTAAGCACATAATTAGCTGGACACTCAGAAATATTCCAAGAAAATATATTCAATTAGTCGGCCATTTTGCCACAAAGACTTACGGTTTAACCCTTAGTGGCAACAACGTTGAATGTCCAGTTTGTGATTCAACATTTAGTAAATTTTTACCTTACGGTCGCTTAGAACCACGTGAGAATGCCCTTTGTCCTAATTGCTTAGCTTTGGAACGCCACCGTTTGATGTATTTGTATTTACAACAAAAGACAAATTTTTTTACAGATAATTTAAAAGTCCTTCACGTAGCACCTGAATATTGCTTCATTGATCGTTTTGAAAAGATGAAGAATTTAGATTACATTACCGCTGACATTGAGTCTCCTTTGGCAAAAGTAAAAATGGACTTACATCATATTCCTTTTGAAGATAATACCTTCGATGTGGTTTTTTGCAATCACGTTTTGGAACACGTGGAAGATGACATTCGTTGCATGAACGAAATGAAAAGAGTTTTGAAGCCAACGGGATGGGCTATTATGCAATCTCCACAAGATTGGAAATTAGCCACAACTTTTGAAGACAAAACCATCACCGACCCAAGGGAACGAGAACGATTATTTAAGCAAGATGACCATTTCAGAATATTCGGTCGGGATTACAATAAACGTTTAGAACAAGGCGGATGGCACGTCACGGAAGATAAATTTGTTATGGAAATGCCTGTTAATCAAGTGATTAGATATGCTTTGCCAAAAGATGAAATTATTTATTTATGTGAGAAAAAGTAAACTAATACATACTGTAAATAAACTGTGCATTTTACGGTCGTCGTCCTTTTGAAGGACGACGACCGTCTTCTATAAGATTTTTTGCACAGATTATTTACAGTAATAACTAATGAAATAAAATTAATCTTTATTCAGATTGAATTATGAAAAATCCGAAATTACCTTTCGATATGGACATTATATTGAATAGCTTTTCTCTTTTAACCGAGAATAGTTCTGATTTAATGACTAAATGGTTTTCGTCAAATTTTAAAATTTCGGAACATGATTTGAAAAGATTGGAAATCATTAGAAATCATTATCAAGAAGAGGGTGATTATTGGAATGAAGAAGAATTGAAAGTAAGATTTATTGCTCAAATTATGGAAATTTCACAAATGGAGGAAAAAGGAAGAGTGAAAGCATTTTTAGAAAGAAATATTAAAACAAATACGAAAAATTATGAAATTAATGTAAATGTTGATTTAATGTTGGCAACCCCTTTGGGTAAAAATTCTCCACAAAGACCTTATTTTTTTTTACAAGAATTAAAAAAGGGGAAGAAATCTGGAAATGATCCAGAAGCTCAAATGTTGGCTGCCATGTTGGCATCTCAAATTCTTAACAGTGATGAGAAACCTATATTTGGTTGCTATGAAGTTGGTAGAAACTGGTATTTTACTACTTTGGAAGGCAATAAATATGTTCTTAGTCGTCAGTTTGATGCAACTAATCATGGTGATTTAATCCAAATTGTAAATATACTTCACAATATTAAAAGCCTTATTTAATGAAATACTTACCAATACAATCTTCACTTTTCATTGAAAACCGTGAAAGATTAGCTCAATTATTGAAGCCAAAATCATTGGCAATTTTCAATTCAAACGACCCCATGCCAACTAATGCAGATGGCACGATGGGTTTTCATCAAAATTCCGATTTATTCTATCTCACGGGAATTGACCAAGAGGAATCAATTCTATTACTATTTCCAAATTGTCCAGACCCCAAACATCGTGAGGTGCTTTTTTTGAAGGAAACATCTGAATTAATTGCCATTTGGGAAGGCTATAAATACACAAAAGAACACGCTCAGAAGGTTTCAGGAATTCAAAAAATCTACTGGACAAGTCAATTTGAGACTGTTTTAAATACGTTGGTTTACGAAGCCGAGAATATTTACCTCAATTCAAACGAACATCTTCGCAATCATTCTTCTGTACAAACAAGAGACACAAAATTTATCATTTGGGCAAAAGAACATTTTCCATTGCATAAATTTGAACGAGTTGCACCATTCATGCACCAGTTGAGAAGCATCAAAAATTTATTGGAAATTGAATTAATTACAAAGGCTTGCCAGATTACGGAATTAGGATTTAGAAGATTATTGAGTTTCGTAAAACCTGATGTTACCGAATACGAAATTGAAGCAGAATTGATTCATGAGTTTGTGAGGAATCGTTCAAAAGGGTTTGCATATAGTCCAATTATTGCTTCAGGAGCGAACGCTTGCGTATTACATTACATTGAGAACAATCAAATTTGTAAAGACGGAGATTTGATTTTGTTGGATGTTGCCGCAGAATATGCCAATTATAACTCTGATTTAACACGAACTATTCCTGTAAATGGACGTTTTACCACTCGCCAAAGAGCGGTCTATAATGCTGTCCATAGAGTTTTCAAATATGCCCAATCAATTTTGAAAGTTGGGGTTTTGTGGGAAGATTATCAGAAAGAAGTTGAAAATTTTATGGAAAGCCAATTAATTGATTTAGGATTATTAAACCGTCATGACGTTGAAAAACAGAACCCAGATAGTCCGTTGTTGAAAAAATATTTCATGCACGGAGTTTCTCATCATTTGGGTTTAGATGTTCACGATGTTTGGAATAAATATAGAAAATTTGAAGCGGGAATGGTATTCACAATCGAACCTGGCATTTATATTAAAGAAGAAGGCTTAGGAATTCGCTTGGAAAATAATTTCTTAATTACGGAAACTGGCAATATTGACCTTATGGAAAATATCCCAATCGAGGTGGATGAAATTGAGGATTTAATGAACTCTTAAATTGTCTGAACTTGGGTTCTTAAGATTAGAGGATTTTTTGGATTATTGTAATCCTTTAATTTCAGATCTAAGTAATCAATGTAATTTAAACGACGTTTTTATTTGAAATAAATATCTGATTATCAGTTAGTTATTTTCCGAATATCGAACCGAAGCGTCGGACGCATCGAAATACGAACAACTACTTAGATATTTTACTTAATTCAAAAGATTAATTTTATTTTGGAAATCCAAAAAGTCCGTTAATCTAACGAATCCAAATTCAGACATTTTCGTATGAAAATCCTTTATGACCACCAAGCATTTACGGGGCAACGCTACGGCGGAGTGGCTCGGTATTTCCACGATTTGATGGAATCTCTTTCAACGATGGGTGTTGGAATAGAATTGGCATTGCAATTTTCAAATAACGAATATTTAAAAAGTAGTTCAATCCGAATTCCGAAACAATTCAGGCACATTTTCGGGTTTATGCCAACGAGTATGTTGGTGTCAAGAACGAATCGTTTGAATAGTATTTATAGAATTCAAAGAGGAAAATTTGACATTTTTCACCCTACTTTTTTTCACAGCTATTTTTTGCAACATATTGAAAACAAGCCATTTGTATTAACTTATCATGATTGTATTAAGGAAAAATTTAATCTTGAACACATAGACAACGCCAGTAAAGAACAGAAGCAAGAATTGTTGAATCGAGCCTCAAAAATCATTGCAGTATCTGAAAATACAAAAAAAGATTTATTAACATTATACGAAGTCAAAGCAGATAAAATTGCTATTGTTCATCATTCAACCAACTTTATTGACCATCAACAACCCGCACATTTTCATTTAAAAACTCCTTCCAACTATTTGCTTTATGTGGGTGCGAGGAATGATTATAAAAATTTTGATGGATTATTGAAAT
This sequence comes from Arcicella sp., assembly GCA_043769985.1. Taxonomy (GTDB): domain Bacteria; phylum Bacteroidota; class Bacteroidia; order Cytophagales; family Spirosomataceae; genus Arcicella. The sequence goes on along the minus strand of JAYVIV010000271.1, from coordinate 2,432 downwards.
CCATTAAACCAGTTCTCAAAAAGCATCCAGACATTGTTTTACTCTGTGCGGGAGGAGGCAATTTTACGGAGCAAGAAACAGTGATGATGAAGATTTTGGGAATTGAAGACCAAGTAATTCACCAACATTTTTATAGTGATAATACGCTTTTTGCCCTATACCAACGAGCAATAGCCTTTGTTTATCCTTCGCTTTATGAGGGTTTTGGCATTCCGATTTTAGAAGCATTTGCCTGTGGATGTCCAGTAGTTTTAAGTGATGCCTCGTGTTTTCCCGAAGTGGCAGAAGATGCAGCTTTATATTTTGAAGCTAACAATAAGGACGATTTAAGCCATAAATTAGAGGAAGTTATTTCTAATAACGAATTACGTATATCCCTAAAAAACAAAGGATTAATTCGTCAAAAAGCGTTTTCGTCTGATAAGAAAGCGAAGGAAACGTTTGAGGTTTATAAAAGTGTTTTGTAATTGTAAATCAATACCTCAACATCGAATTTTATATGGAAAGAATTTTTACTGAAGATCAACTTTTTCAAGGTAAATCGTATTTGGATGAATCTTTGGCAAAAGGAGATTACGAGAACTGTATTTTTAAGAATTGCATTTTCGCAAACACCCATTTATCAACCATTAATTTTACCGATTGTACTTTTAACCATTGTGATTTTAGCCTGGTAAAAGTTTCAAATACTGCTTTCAAGGACTGCAAGATTAAAGATTGCAAATTATTAGGGGTTAAATTTGAAGAATGTAATACCTTTGGATTTGCCATTCACTTTGAAAATTGCCAATTAAATCTTTCTTCTTTCTATAAATTAGCCTTAAAAAATTCAAAATTTAAGGATTGTAATTTGGAAGAGGTAGATTTTGGAGAAAGTAATTTAGGCGGATTAACTTTTGATAATTGTAACTTAATGGGGGCTAAATTTGACAACTCTTTTTTAGAAAAAGTTGATTTCAGAACTGCCTACAATTTCTCAATTAATCCTGAAAAAAATAAAATAAAAAAAGCTAAATTTTCATCAACAAGTCTGGCTGGATTATTAGAAAAATACAATATTGAGATTGAATAAATCAGACATGGCATTACCTAAAAATATCCTCATTTTTGAACCAGACGCAAGCGGACATCATTCTGGATACCTGTATCATTTGATAATAAATTTTCTCCAGAATGATTATCCTTATAAATTAATCGTTTTAGTAAGCCCCGATTTTTTTATAAAACACCCTCAAATTCTTCAAAAAACGCTATCCCCAAGAGTTCAATGGATAAAATTTTCTGAAATTGAATTTACCGAATGGCAGAAACCAAAGACAGTTTTCAAGCGGTCGATTTTGGAATGGGACTTATTTTGTCAATATGCAAAAAAGTACAATGCCGTTTTGGGCTTTTTTATGTATATTGATTATTTACAATTAGCGGTTCTAACTCAACCAGCCTCCCCTTGCCCAATTTCGGGGATATTGTTTCGCCCAACTTTAGTTAATTATCCTGCCACTTCTTGGAAAGAAAAACTGAACTATTGGCGTAAAAATATTACCTTAAAATATTTCGTAAAAAATAAAAGTTTAGATTCTTTATTCAACCTCGACCCTTTCGCTACTGATTATATCAAGGAGAATTGGCACACCGATAAAGTTCAATTCTTGCCTGACCCTGTTCAGGTTTATCCAACCACAAAGACAAAGTCTGAAGTGAAGGAAAGGTTGGGTATAGATGAATCTAAAATTGTGTTTTTAATTTTTGGGTATCTTGATTCTCGTAAAGGAATTACAGATGTAATGAAAGCAATAGGCGAAATTTCAAGAGAAAAATCTAAGAAGGGTTGTCTTTTAATTGTGGGTCCGTGGGAAGAAAACGAACGAAAATTATTTGATATTCAACTACATAAAATTAAAGAAGTAACTGATTTTCAAATAGTTGTGAGAGATACTTTCGTTAAAGACGAAGACATACAGCAGTATTTTAAAGTGGCAGATTATGCTCTCGCACTGTATCATCAACACTTTGGCATGAGTGCTATTATGGTGAGGGCGGCGGCGGCACAAAAACCTTTAATCGCAAGCACTTTCGGATTGATGGGAAAAATAGTGGTGGAAAATGAATTAGGAATTACCATTGAAAATAACCTAAAAGAAAAGTTAGAAATGCTTCTTGAAAATGAGTTTTCAATCGGAAATAAAGAAAAAATGAAGGCTTTTGCAGAACTAAATAAAGCTGAAAACTACGCAAAAGTTATTCTGGAATATTTTAAGACAGTTAGCAGTTAGCAGTTAGCAGTTAGCAGTTAGGGGAGGCAGCGCCACGCTGCCTCCCCTGCTTTGTGCCGCCAGTGCGCCGGCGACCCGAGGGACTTGCCCGAGCGGGCCGTTTCCTACCGCCGCGTTCGGATGCGCCAGGGGGGGCTCCTGACATACTGCTGTCAGCAG
>JAYVIV010000270.1:0-19547 GCA_043769985.1 Arcicella sp. | reverse complement strand
GTTGTTGGTACTTAAAAACTCTTTAACAAAAACTATTGATAATCAATTAGTTATACTGTTTTCAACCGCTTAACAAATAGCGTACCGCTCAGTAATGATTCAAACTATCAAAAATTTATGACCAACAATGACTCTTAAAATAGTTCGATTAGAAAAGAAATATGACAAAAGTAATTTCGATTGTGGTTATATTTTATTGGATGGTTATATCAAAACCCAAGCCAGACAAGACGTTGATAGAGATTTATCAGCCTGTTTTGTGCTTATAGACGATGCAGACGCAATAAAAGGTTATTACACACTTTCTGCCAACTCCATAAAACGAGATATTTTTCCAGAAAATCTTTCCAAAAAATTACCTCCAAGTTATCAAGACCTTCCCACTGTTTTATTAGGTAGATTAGCCATTGACAAAAGTTTACAAGGTCAGGGATATGGCGAAATTATGCTGATGGATGCTTTAAGAAGGTGTTTCGAGATTTCGGAAAGTTTAGGAACACTTGCCATTGTGGTTGATCCAATAGACGAAAAGGCACAACGTTTTTATGAGAGATATGGATTTATTCAATTACCAGATTCTGGGAAAATGTTTTTGCCGATGAAGACTATTGAAACGTTGATTATTGTATAAAAACATCACACAATGGATAGAAAGATAAAGAAATATCAGAAAATATTAACTGATTTTTTAGTGGCTGAATCTATTGCCAGAGATTTGGGAACTATTGAATTGCAAGTTGTTACTGATTTTAAAAACAACCATTTTCAATTTTCGCCTTTGTTGGTATTTTCCACCAACAATCGGACAAACAATTTAGTGTCTGATTATCAAGTAGTTATAAGAAAAAATATTCATCCGATTGCTTTCGCACGTGTCGTTGGTGGAAAACACCAAACGACGGCGGACGAGTTTGGAACACCAACAAAGGCAAAATGGGAATTTAATAGTTGGGATATTCCATTTATCGTGATTGATGATATTGAAATGAATGTTTGGGAATTGATGTTGAAGAGTGGTTTTGAGGTGGATTAAAAATAATAAAAATGGAAAGAGACTTATTTTTTATAGACCAAGATAATGTAAACTGTGTTTTTCATCGAAAACTTTATCATCATTTTCTTTGTAATTATGTAATAAACATCTTTGGAGAAAAGTTAGATGAAGAGTCGAATAACCATTTCATTAAGTTTTTATCAGAAATGACTACGTTTGAGGAAATTGCTATAATAACTCATGAATTTAATTCATTTTGGATGTATAAAATAATGGGGAAATTAAAAAATGGTTATGCTGAATACAACAAGGTAGATTTTAAGAAAAATGAGGAAATACATAACTTCGGAGAAGCATTTTTATTAGAAAATAATATTGAAGGTTTTATAGAGGAAGTACTTCCAAATGGTAGTTTTAAAGCGTCCGTTTGGTTGTAAAAAATTATTTAGCTTTATTCCAACCAAACCTTTTCCCCAAAAAATCAGTTAATTTCATAGATATTTTTCTCGCCACGAATGGCTTTTGATTCTTTAGAGTCAAGTGATTCGTGGCTATTGTTGTTTGTTAAGTTTGAGTTATCAATGAATTTTAGCGTAACTAAAACCTAACATCCAACCCCTAAAACCTTTACAAATGCTCGTCAAAGATTTCCTTACACTCTATCGTGAAGACGGCTTCGTGCAGACGATTATAGAGCAAATTAAACTACCGAATGAACATCCGCATATCCAAATTAAAGGACTTGTGGGTAGTTTAGATGCGGTGATTGCTTCCGCCATTTTCCTTCAAAATCCTAAGCAAACGCACCTTTTCGTCCTTTCTGACCGTGAAGAAGCAGCTTATTTCATCAACGATTTGCAGAATTTAGTAGGAGAGGAACACGTGCTTTCTTTCCCGATGTCATACAAGCGTGCATACATATATGAGGAGGTGGACAACGCAAATGTACTAATGCGGGCGGAGGTTTTGAACAAACTTAACAATGCCGTTGAGGGTTTGCTGTTGGTGTCATATCCCGAAGCACTTTCCGAAAAAGTAATAAATAAACGTTCCTTGTCGAAGAATACTTTTACGGTTACGGTCAATGAAAAATTGGATACAAATTTCTTGGGAGAAGTCTTGGCGAGTTACGATTTTGAGAAAACCGATTTTGTGTACGAGGCAGGGCAATATTCCATTCGTGGAGGAATTGTGGACGTGTTTAGTTATGCCAATGAATTGCCCTATCGCATTGATTTATTTGGTGATGAAGTGGAAAGTATCCGAACTTTCGACCCTGAATCTCAGCTTTCGATTGAGTCCGTTTCCAGAATCAATATCATTCCCGACGTTCAAAACCGACTGACTTTAGAAAGCCGTGAGCCTTTCTTGAACTTTCTTCCGACGGATGCTCGCATTTGGTTTAAAGATGTAGAATTGACGTTGGAAATTATTGAAAAATGTTTTGAAAAAGTAGAAGGTAGTTTTCAAGAAATCATCGCAAAATCAGGCGGAATCAAGGTTATTTCAGACCCAAATCAATTATTTGAAACTCGCAGAGGTTTCTTGAATTTGGTTAAAGGCTTCGGAACAGTTGAGTTTGGGAAGCGGTTTTATTTTAAAAAGAAAACAGCCCCCCCCGCCCCCGATGGGGGAGCTATCCAGTCCGATTTTGCGTCCGATTTCGTCTCGAAAGCTCCCCCATCGGGGGCGGGGGGGGCTGTTGTTCTCTATACTTCCAAACCTCAACCTGCTTTCAACAAAGATTTTAAACGTCTTGCCGATAATCTTCGTGAAAATCAAGGGTTCAATTATACCAATATTATTACGGCAGATTCGCCTAAGCAATTAGAAAGATTAGCAACTATTTTTGAGGAAATTGACCGTAATGTGCGTTTTCAACCTTTGAATATTTCGTTACGTGAAGGTTTTATTGACGAACAAACCAAAATTGTCTGTTATACCGACCACCAAGTTTTCGACCGTTTTCATCGTTTCAGAGAAAAAAGTAAATATTCTAAGTCCAAAGCCCTGACTTTGAAAGAATTACGGACTTTGCAAATTGGCGATTACGTTACGCACGTGGATTATGGCATCGGACGTTTTGCGGGTTTAGACCGTGTGAGGGTTGGAGATTCTGAGCAAGAGGCTATTCGTTTGATATACAAAGACAATGACGTTTTGATGGTTTCGATTCATTCGCTCCACAAAATTGCCAAATATTCTGGAAAGGAAGGAGGACCACCTTCGATGTCAAAATTGGGTTCTCAGGAGTGGGATAATCGTAAATCGAAGGTCAAAAAACAGGTCAAAGACATTGCCAAAGAGCTAATTGCCCTTTATGCCAAACGTAGAATGGCACCAGGTTTTGCTTTTTCGCCTGATACTTTTATGCAAGTTGAGTTGGAATCTTCGTTTCAATACGAAGACACGCCCGACCAAGCAAAATCAACGGCAGACGTGAAAGCGGACATGGAAAAACCGCATCCAATGGACAGATTGGTGTGTGGCGATGTAGGTTTTGGGAAAACGGAAATAGCCATTCGTGCCGCCTTCAAAGCCGTTGCCGATTCTAAACAAGTAGCGATTTTAGTGCCTACTACTGTTTTGGCGATGCAACATTTCAGAACTTTCCGTGACCGTTTAGAGAAATTACCTTGCCGAGTTGAATATGTCAATCGTTTCAAATCGGACAAACAGATTAAAGAAACGCTGAAAAGAGTGGCTTCGGGCGAAACGGATATTCTCATCGGCACGCACAGAATTGTGAATAAAGATATTGTTTTCAAGAATTTAGGCTTGATGATTATTGATGAAGAACAAAAATTTGGCGTAAAAGTAAAAGACCGTTTGAAAGAAATGCGGGTGAATGTGGACGTTTTGACTTTAACGGCAACGCCAATTCCAAGAACCTTACACTTTTCGTTAATGGGAGCGAGGGATTTGTCAATCATCGCCACGCCTCCGCCTAACCGTCAGCCAGTTACGACAGAATTACAGATTTTTAACGAAGTGTTAATTCGTGATGCTGTCAGTTACGAACTCAAACGGGGTGGACAGGTTTATTTTGTCCATAATCGAGTGGCTGAATTGGACTCAATTGCCAACTTAATTATGCGTTTAGTGCCAGATTCAAAAGTAGGAACTGCTCACGGACAAATGGAAGGTGATAAACTCGAAAAAGTGATGATGAACTTCATTGAGGGTCATTATGACGTGTTGGTTTCCACAAATATCATCGAATCGGGTCTTGATATTCCAAATGCCAACACCATTTTTATCAATCACGCCAACCATTTTGGATTGTCAGATTTACATCAAATGCGGGGTAGAGTTGGACGTTCCAACAAAAAAGCCTTTTGTTATTTACTCACGCCGGCTTTGTCATTACTAACGAGCGATGCCCGCAAACGTTTGAGTACCTTAGAAGAGTTTTCGGACTTGGGAGACGGGTTTAAAGTTGCCATGAGAGATTTAGATATTCGAGGAGCAGGAAACCTTTTAGGAGCCGAACAAAGTGGTTTTATCAACGATTTAGGCTACGAATTATACCATAAAATCTTAGATGAAGCAGTTCAAGAATTGAAAGAAAATGAATTCCGTGAATTATTTGAAGTAAGTTTATCCGAAACCGTTGAAAATTTGAAAATTGATTGCCAAATTGAGACAGATTTACACGTACTTATTCCCGAAAAATACGTTTCCAGTATTTCAGAAAGATTGTCGCTTTATACCCAATTAGACGACATGAAAACGGAGGAAGAATTGCATAAATTTGAAGTGATGGTGAAAGACCGTTTCGGACCTTTACCTCCCGAAGTCAAAGACATCATCGAAATCGTGCGAGTGCGATGGATGGCAGAAATGGTTGGCATGGAAAAAATATCGCTCAAAAACAATAATCTGAAATGTTACTTCGTTTCTTCTGAGAACGAAAAGTATTATAAATCAGCTACTTTTGGCAAGATTCTTGATTATGTAAAGAAGAATTCTCGGAAGTGTTCACTCAAAGAAGCCAAAGGAAAATTGATGTTGATTTTTGAAAAAATCACTTCAATTGAAGAATTGAAAGGCATTTTGAAAGAAATTATTGGGAATCAATCCAAGTAGAAACTTTATTGCAAAATAAACTTCTCAGCCTTTCCCGCCAGATTTCACGCTGATTTTCGTAGATTGCAATCCATTCCACGGTGAATTTTGCCGTTTTGAATCAGAATTTAAAATTATTTATATCACGACAATCAAATTATTCGACAGATGAAGTTGTCCCTCAAATCAGTGGCTGTTATTTTAGTTGGGCTTGCCTTGGCAAGTTCATGTAAATCAAAAAAGCCCAGTAGCGTAAAAATAGGCAAAGGAAGTACCGCAACGGGCATTGCTTACAACAAAAAAGGTGGTTTTCAAGTTGATAAAGCCTTTAAAGGTCAACCAACTGGTCCTAACTTAGTATTTGTTGAAGGTGGTCGTTTCACGATGGGTGCTTTGGAAGAAGACGTTATCAATTCAAGAGATAACTTAGAAAGAACGGTATCTGTACAGTCCTTTTATATGGATGAAACCGAAATTGGAAACGTTCACTTTCTTGAATATTTGAATGCAATACAGAAAGATTCTTCACAAGAATTCTATGAGTCAGCTCTTCCAGACACTTTAGTTTGGAAAAATGAGTTGGCTTTCAATGACTCCTACGTTGAGCAATATTTGCGTTATCCTGGTTTCCGTATGTATCCAGTAGTGGGTGTTTCATGGACGCAAGCATCTGATTATTGTAACTGGCGTACTGCTGCTGTCAACAATGATATTGCCTTGAAGAACCAAAAAAGTTCTAAGAAAGGAAGTTCAAAAGGCTCAAAAACCAAAGGAAAAGCTGAAACAAAAGCGGCTCCTGCGTTCACGGCTGGTCAGCGTTTACAGATTGAATCTGGAAAAGTTCTTCCTGCTTATCGTCTGCCAACTGAGGCGGAATGGGAATATGCTGCAAAGGCAATGATTGGAACGCAATACGAAGATGAAAATCAGACAAATCAAAGAATTTATCCTTGGGATGGTCCTAATATGCGTGCGAATCGTGGAAAGAAAAAAGGAACGATGTTAGCCAACTTCAAGCGTGGTCGTGGTGATTATGCAGGTATTGCTGGAAAGTCAAATGATGGTGCAATTATCACCAATGAAATCTATTCATATCCAGCCAATGACTTCGGTTTATATCAAATGGCAGGTAACGTAAATGAGTGGGTTTATGACTTGTATCGTCCGTTATCTTATGAAGATTTCAACGACTTAAATCCAATCCGTAGAAGCGATTATTTGGATAAGGAAAAGACCTATGATAAGAAAAATGATAACTCATTAGTTGACAATAAATCTCGTGTTTTTAAAGGTGGTTCATGGGCAGATGTCGCCTACTGGTTAGCACCAGGAACACGTCGTTTTATCGACCAAGATTCAGCAACATCAACCATTGGTTTCCGTTGTGCTATGATTAGAGCTGGTACTAATAAGTAAGATTTTTCATAAAAAAGAGCCGTTAAATTAATTTTTAACGGCTCTTTTTTTGTGGTAAAATTTATTTCAAAGCGGATATAACGAATTGAAATATGTTGATTGTCTTGATGGCACTTTTAGGAATAAACCCTTCAATTTGAAAGTTTAATTACGATAATTTATTTAACAAAAAACTATTTTCTTTCATTAATAAGTTGCTGCGAAAGCAATGATTGAAACATTTGTTACGCCTATATCATTCAATGCTAATACGCAGGATTCAAGGGTTGCTCCAGTAGTTAATGTATCATCTACAATCACAATTCTCTTCTCTGAAAGTCCTTCTGATTTATCCACAAAAAATACATCTTTCATGTTTTCGTAACGTTCCAATCTGGTTTTATTGATTTGAGATTTAGTTTCAATTCCTCTTCTCAGCACGTCATTTCTCCATTCTATTTGTAAACTCTCCGAAAGCCCTTTAGCTAATGAATCAGATTGATTGTACCCTCGAATGATTAATCGGTTTGCATGAAGAGGTACAGGTAGAATCAAGTCAAATTCATCAGAAAAGCCATTTTCTTTCAAATCAGCTCCATACATCCTTCCTAAGATTTCACCTACTTCTTGATTGCCTTTGTACTTCAATTCGTGCATCATACGTTGAACTTTTCCACCTTTTACGAACTTTAAGTAAGATAGGGCGTGGGTCAAATTCACTTTACCAATGAATCTGTTATTGAGTTTTTTGTCAACTTGAAGATGCGAGTTTGTGAGGGGTAATTCAAAGCGACAGTCGGTACAAATTTGTTCTTCTTTGAGTTGAAGTGGTTGTTGGCAACCCGCACAAATTCTTGGAAAAATTAGATCAATAAAGGATAGGAACATCTTGAAAATATTAGTTAAATTTTGAAGGTTTAAATGTACAAAATCTTTTGAAAATATTGGTAGTCCATGATATTGATTAACTTTGTTTTATTGAAATACACACAGCTTGTTCGATGTTTTTACGTTGTGACGATTGTGTCAAATATCACCTCGGAATGTGCTTTGAATTTGGCGTAAATTCTACCGAAATTCAAGAGATATTTTCAGTTTCTACGCTCATTGTAGGAACGATTGTTATACCACATCTTCGTCATGCCACTATGTATCGGGAAGTTTTTAATCAATGAGTGATTGATAGAGTGATAGAATATTAAAAGTATCTGACTTAATACTCTATCATTCACTCATTCTCTCATTATATCATTGAAATAAACATGGAAAATTTAGCCCAAGAATGGGAATCGTTATTAGATAAATTAGAACAGGCAATGGGCAAACGTCCCGCCGATTTAGACTCAGTTTTATTCCTCATGGGCGTACAAGAATTGGGGAAGGGACACCAGTTTTTTACTAAAGAACAGAAACAAGATTTGATGCACATTGCCATTTGCAAGGCATTAAGTTTTAGTGGAATTTATGAACTTGAAGGCACTGACCAAGATGGTTGGCCTCATTGGAAATTGGTTCAACCTTTGCCTTTTGTGAATATTGTTGAACAAGAAAAATTGATGAAAGCTCATGTGATTGAGTATTTTGAGAAGGAAGTTTTTGTATAATTTGTAGCACAGGTTTCCAACTGAGACGCATAGTCCTGTCTATTCCATTCCATAACTTGACAGAACTGTGCGTCTCAGTTAGAAACCTGTCCTACTTAAATGAAAATTATTACTTATAATGTTAACGGTATTCGTTCGGCAATTTCAAAAGGTTTTGTGGATTGGGTAAAAGCCACCGATGCCGATATGATTTGTTTGCAAGAAGTCAAAGCCGAAGAACACCAAATTGACAAAGCTATTTTTGAAGAATTGGGTTACGAAATCCATTGGTACGCTGCCGAGAAGAAAGGTTATTCGGGCGTTGCAATCTTTACAAAAGTAAAACCTAAGAACATAGTTTACGGGTGCGGAATTGAAATCTATGACCGAGAGGGCAGAGTTTTGCGTACTGATTATGAGGATTTTTCGTTAATGTCTGTATATATGCCTTCGGGTTCGAGCGGGGAGGAGCGTCAAGGCTTTAAGATGAAATGGCTTACGGATTTTCATGAATACATCCATGAATTGAAGCAAACAGTGCCTAATTTAATTATTTCGGGAGATTACAATATTTGTCATCATCCGATTGATATTCATAATCCAAAATCAAATGCCAATAGCTCAGGATTCTTACCTGATGAAAGAGCATGGGTTGGTGGATTTTTGGAAAATGGCTTTATTGATACTTTTAGGCATTTTAATAAAGACCCACATCATTACACATGGTGGAGTTATCGGGCAGGAGCAAGGACGAAAAATTTAGGTTGGCGGATTGATTATCATTGTGCCACAGAGTCCATGCGTGAGCGTTTGGTTCATTCTGAGATTCTTTGTGATGCTAAACATTCTGACCATTGCCCTGTTTTATTGGAAATTATTTGATGGTTTGCCACTAAGGCACAAAGTCTCCAAGATGTTTTGTCTAACTTCCCGAAAGTTTAAAATTTTCGGGAAGTTGTTCGCAATATTATTATAATTCTTTTTCACTAACCGTTTTGGAATTGAATTTGCAATACACATTCTAACGAAATTTTATTATTACTATGACAACTTCACCCATTGCTACGCTTTTGATGCGTATTGAGGAATACAAAAGGAAATATTACCTCAACAGGCTTATAAAAGGCTCTATTTTCACGGCGGCAGTTATTTTGTCCGCCTTTTTGGTTTTTAATACCCTCGAATATTATGGACACTTCGGGACGACTTTTAGAACGATTCTTTTCTTTTCGTTCTTGGCGGCCTTCATTGTTTCCATTATTTTTTGGGTAATTAAACCCTTAATGTTTTTATACGGAGAAAAAAAACCGCTTTCCAATGAGCAAGCTGCCGACCAAATCGGCAAATATTTTCCAGAAGTGGGGGATAAGCTGGTGAATACTCTTCAACTCACTCAATCGCTCGACCGTGACCAAAATGAATTGCTTTTGGCTTCTATCAATCAAAAGTCAAAACAATTGGGCTTTTTGAAGTTTGCCGATGCCATCAAAATCAATGAAAACCGTAAATATCTCAAATTTGCGGCTTTACCAGCGGGCGTAATTGTATTGATTTTGATGTTATATCCTGCTTTTTTCTCAAAAAGTACCGAACGAATCGTAAACTTCAAAAATGACTATCAAGAAGAAGCTCCTTTTACGTTCGTTTTAGAGAATAAAAAACTACAAGCCTTTAAAAATGAAGACTTTACAGTAAATTTAACGCTGCAAGGAAATACCATTCCTGAGTCCGTTTACTTGATGCACAATGACCGCAAATTGAAAATGGAGACGGTTGATAAACGTCATTATTCTTATACATTCTCAAAAGTTCAGCAAAATTTTGATTTCAAATTTGAGGCGGCAGGTTTTAAATCGGCAGAATATGAAATTGAAATCGTTAATCGCCCAAGTTTAGCATTTTTTGATGTGGATTTGAATTATCCAAATTACCTCAATAAGCTAAATGAATCCATGAAAAATGTTGGTAATTTGACTGTTCCTGAAGGTACAGCGATTGATTGGGATTTTAATGTTACTGACACCGATTCAATCGTGATGGTTTTTGAAGGCGATGGAAAACGTTATTATGCTGAAAAGAATTTATTGGGAGGCGGTTTTGACTTTTCTCGGAGAGTGAAAACGTCTGGTACTTATAAAGTATTTTTGAAAAATCAGTACGCTTCAAATTCGGATGGAATCAGTTTCTTCTTAAATGTTGTACCTGATAAACATCCTCAGTTGAGTTTAGAGCAATATAAAGACTCAACACTCTATAATTTTATGGTTTTGGGTGGAAATATTTCCGATGATTATGGTATCAGTAAGTTAGCGATTTTCTATAAAGTTTTGCGAGATGGAAAGCCTTCGACTCAAAATTACGCCAGTATCAATCTACCGATAAACCCAACGCAAACCATTCAGAGTTTCTATAAACAATGGAATTTGGATAGTTTGAAATTGAATCCTGCCGATAAAATTGAATATTTTGTTCAAGTTTGGGATAATGATGGCGTGAATGGTGCGAAATCTACCCGTTCGCAAGTAATGAATTATGCCGTTCCTAACAAGCAAGCTATTGATAAAGAAATTGATGAGTCGATTGATAAAGCCGAAGCACAAATTGAGAAAACACTCGAGAAAGCTCAAAAACTCCGTAAGGAAATTGCTGCATTGGAAAGTCGTCTAAAAAATAAGAAAGAACTTGATTTTCAAGATAAGAAAGTTGCCGAAGAGCTAATCAAAAAGAAAGAAGAATTGATGAATGAAATCAAGCAAATGCAAGAACAAAACCAAAATCTGAATGAGAAACAGCAACGTTTTAACGAACAAAAACCTGAAAATCAACAGAAGATGGACGCTTTGCAAAAGATGATGAATGAATTGATGGATCCTGAGGCTCAAAAAATGTATGACGAATTGAAGAAGATGCTCGAACAAAATCCAGAAGATAATAAGATGTTGGAGCAAATGGAACGGATAAAAAACAAAGAAAAGAACGCTGAGAAAGAATTGGAGCGGATGAAAGAACTTTTCAAGAAACTTCAACTCGACCAAAAGATGGACAAAGCTATCAAAGAACTCGAAAACCAAGCTGAAAAGGAAGAGAAATTAGCGGATAAAAATGAGCAAACTGAAAAGAAACCTGATAATTCTGCTGAAAAACAGAAGGAAAATGAGGCAAATAAGAAAGAACAGGAGAAATTAAGCAAAGAATTTGATGATTTGAAAAAGGATTTGAAAGAAGCTGAAAAGATGAATGAAGAGATGAAAAATTCAGAAAAGATGGATATGGATAAAGAACAGCAAGAAGATATTTCGGAAGATCAGAAGGATTCGGAGAAGCAAATGGACAAAGGCGACAATAAAAGTGCTTCCGAAAAGCAAAAACGTGCCGCCAGAAAAATGAGAAATCTGGCCAAAAAACTTGCCGAAGCCAAAAAACAACAAGAATCGAAACAGAATGAGGAAAACATGGATGATTTAAGAGATATTCTTGAAAATTTAGTTACTGTTTCGTTTGACCAAGAACGTTTGATGAAGGATTTTAGAGGTATAAATCCATCGGATCCACGGTTTATAAAACTTTCGCAAGACCAAATTAAATTGCAAGATGATGCCAAAGTGATTGAAGATAGCCTTTATGCGTTATCAAAAAGGGTTTTACAGATTGAAACCTTCGTGACCCGTGAAATGAATAATATGAAAGGTCACATGACTGATGCAGTGAAGTTAATCAAGGAACGTAAATTAGCCATGACGACTTCAAAACAGCAATTTGCGATGACTTCGATGAATAATTTAGCTTTGTTATTATCCGATGTTTTAAAGCAAATGCAGCAAAATCAGCAAATGATGGCTGGTTCTGGAAGCGGAAAAGGTAAAAGTAAAGGCAAGCAAAAAAGCATGGGAGAAGCTCAAAAGGAACTGAATGAACAGATGGGCAAAACCATGCAAAAAGGTTCAAAAGGGCAGGGGGGCATTTCAGAGCAATTAGCAAAAATGGCAAGGGAACAATCAGCCCTTAGAAAGATGCTTCAAGGCTTTTTAGATAGCTCAAAAGGAACTGAAAAAGGACGAAAATTAGGCGATGAAATAAAAGATATGATGAAAAAGATGGAAGAAACAGAAACTGATTTAGTTAATAAGCGAATTAATCCAGAGATGATGAAACGCCAGCAAGAGCTATTAACTCGTTTATTGGAATCTGAAAAAGCCATGAAAGAACAGGAGGAAGACCAAAAACGCAAAGCAGAAACGGCTCGTCAAACTTTTGAAAGAAAAGCACCCCCTCAGTTTCAGCAATACGTTAAGGATAAGCAAAAACAGACAGAGTTACTTCGTACTGTCCCGCCTAACCTTAATCAATATTATAAACGACAAGTTGACAATTATTTCAAACAGATTAATTAGAGTCTCGTTGTTCGGTTTTCGATGCGACCGTCGCTCGGTTTGATGTTCGGTTGTACATAAAAGCCCTTCAATTATATTCACAAAAAATGCCCTGTAAAATCATACAGGGCATTTTTATTTATCTATCCGACAACCGAACATCAAACCGAGCGACGGTCGCATCGAAAACCGAGCAACGAAATCATCCAATTCCTTTAATTACTTTAAACTCCACACGCCTATTTATTTCACGTTCTTTTTCGCTTCCTGTGCGTTTTAATGGTCTTGCACTACCGTAACCCTTCGTTTGTATTCTTCGTCCGTCTATGCCCTTATTTACGAGGTATTTCTTGCACGAATTGACTCTTTCCAAAGAGAGCTGAATATTCTCCTCTGCATCGCCCGTAATATCTGTATGACCTTCCAATGAGATTTCTACTTGTTTATATTTCTTTAATTGTCTGACTAATTTGTCCAGCTCTCCGAAAGATTCAGGTTGTAATTCTGACTCTCCTAATTGGAAAATAATGTTTTTCAATCTTATACTTTCATTAACATTTGTTGTTGCGGTAAATAATTCATCTTTTTCTTCTTCAACTACTTTTTCTTCCTTTTTAATAAAATTATTACAGCCCGCCATTTCAGTAAAGAATCCTTGTTTTAAAGTGTCAATTTTCACCAACACAATAGCATCATTTTTCTTTGACATGTAATTAAAAATAGCATTTCTTCCCAATAAAAGTGTCATCATATTTCCAGATGAATTAATATATTCCATAATATCATTGGTAGGATTTATCTCATTTACTGAATTAACAACATCAGCTTTGATTACTTTATATCCATCTACCATTGAAATATTCCAAATTCCATTTCCTTTGTTTTCCTTGACTACTAATTCATCTTTTTGATTGATGTAAAAGTTGCATCCATAAGCACAGTTCTGTTTTTTCCAACCTTCCACAACCATGTTATCTGTCCATAAAACATCAGTTTCGGCCTTACGAATGTCAATTCTAACCAGATTTTCCATGGTTGTTGAGATGAAATATATCTTTCCTTTTGAATCTACTGCCCCAGAAACCCATCCGCCATCGCCATTTGAAGGTAGTGTCCATTTACTGTACTTACCTTGTCGGCTTTTGGGATTATACTCATATATAGGTGTACGTGCTTGTTCATAGCCTTTTACTGCATAAAGTTTATTGTTGGTTCCTTTGACAAAAGCATTGCATCTGAAAGGCAATGCAGTTCCCAATTGTTTAACTATTATCTCTTTGCTTTCTATGTTTTCAATTTCCAGTAAATTTCCAATTTCCGTTATGGCATACACTTTATCATCACAATTATTAGGGACACCCGTTGATTCATATTTATCCTCTTTCTGTCTTAAACCATCTTTCGGTTTTTGCCCTGAAACTATTTGTGATATTGTCAGTATTGTAGTAGTAATTAGAAGGTATTTTATGAGTGGAAAGTTTATTTTCATCTTATTATGTGTTGGGTATGTTTTCAATACGCTAATTTACTGATTCTCACTTACTAATAAAATGTGTTGTATCTTTGTATTCTTATTTTATTGAATTTTTAACAACAATACAAATGATTGTTTTTTTTAACGAAGATATTGATTTTAAATTTCAAGGCAAAAATAATTTTAAGTCTTGGTTAAAGAAAGTAGCTGATAAAGAGGGCTTTAAGATTAAAGACCTAAACTATATCTTCTGTTCTGACGAGTATTTACATAAAATCAATGTTGATTATTTAGATCACGACACCTTCACAGACATCATAACCTTTGATAATTCCGAAGATGAAATTAGTATTGAAGGTGATATATTTGTTAGTGTTGATAGAGTTAAAGAGAACTCACAAACATTGAATACTGTTTTTGATGAAGAACTCAAACGGGTTATCGTACATGGGCTTTTACATTTATGTGGATATGATGACCATTCGGTTGAAGATAAAGCTGAAATGAGACGTTTGGAAGGTGAATATATTTTGATTTTCTAAACTATTTTGAACATAAATAACCAAACACTCCACGTGGAACAGTTGACAAATTTTAATCGTGAAACTGCCTAAAAATATGAGATTTAGAATTGATAATGAAGGTATAAAAAAACGATACTCAATAAGTTTAAGGAGATTTGTGAAAGGGGAAGGAATTAGATTAGATAATTGTAATAGAAATGAAATATTGCGATATATAATTTTAAGTAGAACAGATTTCAGAGAATATATTGAACATCAATTTATAGAGGGTATGACATGGGAAAACTATTGTAAGGAATGGGAAATTGACCACATAGTTCCAGTAAGCAGTTTTGACATGAGTAATGAGGAAGATTTGAGTTTATGTTGGCACTACCTAAATTTAATGCCAATGAAATGTAAGGACAATGAGTTGAAGGCAAATTCACTATACTTCGCTAAAATAGAATTAGACAAAAGGCAAAAAGTATTATTAAGCAACGACATAATTAAGAAACTTAGAGATAGGATAGAGCAGGAGGAAGAACTTCATTTAAAATACAACTACGATTTAGAGTTCTTGAAATTTTACAACAGAATAAATTACCATTAAAAATATGTACAAAATTTATGATGTAATAGTGGTGGGTGCAGGACACGCAGGATGCGAGGCGGCACACGCTGCGGCAAAAATGGGTTCAAAGGTTTTATTGATAACCATGAACATGAATACAATTGCCCAAATGTCTTGTAATCCAGCAATGGGCGGTGTTGCAAAAGGGCAAATCGTTCGTGAAGTGGATGCACTCGGTGGAATGTCAGGGATTATTTCGGATAAGACCATGATTCAATTCCGAATGTTAAACCGTTCAAAAGGACCTGCCATGTGGTCGCCACGTTGTCAATCAGATAGAATGAGATTTGCTGAAGAATGGAGAATGGCATTGGAACAAAACCTTAATGTGGATTTTTGGCAAGAGATGGTATCAGGACTATTAGTTGAGGGCAATAAAGTAGTAGGAGTGAAGACACAATTGGGAGTCGAGTTTAAAGCTAAGTCTGTCGTCTTAACAAATGGGACATTCTTGAATGGTTTAATTCATATTGGCGAAAAAAACTTTGGCGGTGGACGAACAGCAGAAGGAAAAGCTACTGGCATTACTGAACAATTAATTGATTTAGGTTTTGAAGCGGGTAGAATGAAAACGGGAACGCCTCCGAGAGTAGATGCGAGAAGTTTGGATTTCTCTAAAATGGAAGAACAAAAAGGAGACGAAAATCCAAGTAAGTTTTCATATACGGATACAAAACCATTAACTCAACAACGAAGCTGTTGGATAACTTATACCAATCAAGAAGTTCATGATGTATTAAAAACAGGTTTTGATAAATCACCGATGTTTGCGGGTAGAATAAAAGGATTAGGTCCCCGTTATTGCCCATCGGTTGAAGATAAAATAAATCGTTTTGCTGATAAAGACCGTCATCAAATATTTGTTGAACCAGAAGGATGGAATACCGTGGAAGTTTACGTCAATGGTTTTTCAACCTCTTTACCTGAGGATGTACAATACGAAGCCTTAAAGAAAATTCCAGGTTTTGAAAATGTAAAAATGTTTCGCCCCGGGTATGCCATTGAATATGATTTTTTTCCACCAACGCAATTAAAAGCAACATTGGAAACAAAACGAATTAATAACTTATTTTTTGCAGGACAAATAAACGGAACTACGGGATATGAAGAGGCAGCCTGTCAAGGATTAATGGCTGGGATAAATGCCCATCAAAAAGCAAATGAACTTCCTGACTTTGTATTGAATCGCTCAGAGGCATACATTGGAGTTTTAATAGATGATTTGATAAACAAGGGTACTGATGAACCGTACAGAATGTTTACTTCGAGGGCAGAGTATAGAACGCTTTTACGACAAGATAATGCCGATGTACGTTTAACCGCAAGAGGGCATTTAATTGGTTTAGCCTCGGATGAAAGATTAATAAACGTTCAAAATAAAATTCGACAAGCTAATGAATTAATAGAAGCGATAAAAGTTCTTAAAGTTAATCCAATAGACGTGAATGAAAAATTAGAAAGTTTTGGAACGGCAGCATTGAGAGAAAAAGTATCGTTATGGAATTTATTAAGAAGACCAAATATTGAAATCCCTCATATAAGAACATTGACGGAGGAAACAGAAATGTTATTTTCAAAATATTCTGATGAAGTATTGGAGCAGGTGGAAATTAATGTAAAATATGAAAGCTATATCGAAAAGGAACAATTGATGGTTAATAAACTTCAACGATTAGAAAACTTGAATATTCCAACAGAATTTGATTACATGAAACTGAAAACAATATCAATTGAAGGGCGTCAGAAATTAACTAAAATTCGACCGCAAACAATTGGCATGGCTTCAAGAATAAGTGGAGTTTCGGTTTCAGATATTTCAGTGTTGATGGTTTATATTGGAAGATAGTTTATCATTATAATTTTAGACCTGCATGGAATTAAAACCATGCAGGTCTTTTTTGTATCTTTGTAAAAAAGTATCACAGGTTTCTAACTGAGACGCACAGTCCTGTTCGGAGAAAAATTAATTTACAGACAGGTTGGAAACCTGTCCTATTTTAAAATGGAACAAATCACTAATTGCCTTGTTTGTCAAAATAATACCTTTGAAAAATATTTAGAAGTACAAGATTATACCGTTAGTCAGAAGAAATTTCAGATTGTGGCTTGTAAATCATGTGGTTTTAAATTGACTAATCCACGACCTGACCAAAATGAGATAGGTGAGTATTATAAGGCTGAATCTTATATTTCACATACAAATACTTCAAAAGGACTCATTGCGAAAATTTATCACGCTGTTAGAAAATATACTTTAAAAGGTAAATTAAATCTAATCAATAGTCTTTATCCACAAAAAGGAAAATTATTAGACGTTGGTTGTGGGACGGGTATGTTTTTGAATGAAGCTCGTGAAAACGGTTGGATTGTAAATGGTATTGAGCCAGATTCAGGAGCAAGACAAATTGCGGAAGAAATCAATAAGGCTACTATTAAAACAGAAATTTTATCGTCTTTTCAACATGAGCGATTTAATATAATCACGATGTGGCACGTGCTTGAACACGTACATTTATTGAACGAAACGGTGGATTGGTTAAAAGAAAAGCTTTCTGAAAACGGCTCATTGATTATTGCCGTTCCAAATCACGAATCGAAAGATGCAGAAATATATCAAGCTCAATGGGCGGCTTATGATGTTCCAAGACATTTGTATCATTTTTCCCAAAAATCGATTAAGCAATTATTTGAACAGAAGGGATTTAGATTAGAAAAAACATTACCTATGAAATTTGATTCTTTTTATGTTTCGATGTTGAGTACAAAATATCAAACGGGTAAAATCAATTACTTGAAAGCATTTATGGATGGCTTAAAATCTAATCTGAAAGCAAGTAAGAATAACGGGAATTATTCAAGTTTGATTTATGTATTTAAGAAGAATTAACACTATCCACATACTTATCAACAACCCTCAATAGTTATCAACTATTGAGGGTTTATTTTTGTAAAAGGTTTTAAATTTCTATAAACCGATATTTTTAAGCAATTTTGAGGTATCGAATAAATCAAAAATTGTTTCACGAAAAGAATGGTCTTATTGTCCACAATTTATTAACATATTAACATGAGATTAAAACACATTGTATTGATAAGTTTTTTGAGTTTAATGATTGCCGAGATACTGCTAAGTTGCGCTCAAATAGTTGCACCTACTGGAGGAAAAAAAGATACGCTTGCACCAGTAATTGTTAAAATTATTCCCGCAAATCAATCAAAGAATTTTAAGGGTAAACAAATAGAGATTTTATTTGATGAATATGTGAGTATAGATAATATTCAACAACAATTGTCAATAACGCCAAATTTAGATGGAACTTATGAAACGAAGATTTTGCCAAAAGGAGCAAGACTGACCTTCGATAAGCCTTTCAAGGAAAATACTACTTATAGCTTCAATTTCAGAAATACCTTTAAAGATATGAATGAAAGAAATGTTGCTAAAAATATTCGATTGGTTTTTAGTACGGGAAAAATAATTGATTCTTTGAAAGTAAGTGGAAAAGTAAGAAATCCATTAATGAACAAACCTATGATGGATGTAAGTGTGGGAATGTACATTTATTCAGATACCTTAAATCCAAAGAAAATAAAACCGTATTATTTTATGAAAACGGATAGTTCAGGAATATTTACAATCGAAAACATGGCAGCGGGGAAATATCGAATTTATGCAGTGACCGATGTAAATAACAACTTGTTATATGATGAAGCAAAAGAGAATTTAGGAATTATAAGAGATACGATTACTTTAAATTCCAATCTGGAAAATTTAGAAATAAACATGGCAAGAATGGAAAAAATACCCAATAAAGTCCTGAAAGCAAGGACAACATCAAATTACGCTTACATTGATTATTATAGAGGAATTAAAAATGTTAAAATAAATTTTACAGATAAAAAGGATAGTATGATTTATCAACAAACCGAAGCAAAAAGTATCAGAATTTTCAACTCAAATCAGAACTATACCGATACCGTAAAAGTAAAAATTTCAGTGACTGATTCATTGGACAGAGTTTTTACGCATGAGCAAAAGTTAAAATTTAAGGAAAAACCAAAGAAAAATGATGGCGTAAAAGAGGAGTTTACGATGAAAACAAAACCATCTAATGGTGAAGATATTGATTTGAAAGAAGTAGGCTATACTTTCACTTTTACGAAACCAATCAAAAATTATGATTTGAATAAAATAGAATTTATGAATGATACGCTCATGCGTTTACCTGTAATGGAGAAAGACATTACATGGAATTCTGAAAAAACAGAAATAAAAATTAAAGTGGAAGGAAAAAAAGCGAAAGAATTTGTAAGATTAAAAATGACGAAAGGAACATTTATATCCGTAGAAAATGATTCTACACAAAAATATGTTTCTACGCACCCAATTCGTGATTCTGAAAATTATGGAACAATTGGCGGAGAAGTAAAAAATCCGAAGAAAAAGGGCTTTTTTGTAGAGCTTTTAGATGAACAATATCAATTTATACAAAAATTGGACAACGTATTGAAGTATGAATTTGCCT
>JAYVIV010000269.1:0-6096 GCA_043769985.1 Arcicella sp. | reverse complement strand
TTAAAAAATGAGACAATAAATGTTGAAAATCCTTTAGAAATTGAGCAAAATGTTGTGCTTAAATCTAAGAGAAATACTTACTTATTGCCCTTGAATCGTTCCTTAAATAAAAGTAAAAAAGACTTCCTTTTTAATCAAAACTTATTCTGGAAAGGCTTTGAAACTGATATTCTTAAAAATACTTTCATTCCTGATGAATATACCATCGGACTCTTGAAAGTGCAAGGTGGGAAATACGATATTCAGTATAGTGATATGAAGATTAAACTGTAAAAGGATTTTCAATGGCCTATTTCATTACTTGAAAATTGAGCATTGAAAATTTATAAATATAAAAAAATAAGTGCTTACTCAAAAAAACTTATCAAATTCAGCCCTTTGGCTACTTTTTCTTATTACAGTTATTCCAATTGGAATTTTGGCAATGTACAATCATCCATCCGTGGACGATGATTTTTGTTTCGCCTATATGACCCGTGATTATGGTTTTTGGAAAGCTCAAAAGCTCTATTACGAAGGCTGGTCGGGAAGGTATATCTCTAATATGATTTTCCACGCAACTCCTTTGGCTTTTGGTAATTTTTGGTTCGTGAAAGTGATGCCTTTCTTGATTTTAAGTCTCTTATTTCACGCCATTTACACGTTTATAGGGGAGGTTTTAAACCCTTCAAAACCACGTAGATTTCTCTTGACGGCAACGTTTCTAAGTATTTTTATCATCTTTTCGCCCAGTATCGTTGATACCTTTTATTGGTATTCCTCCGTTTTCATATTCCCCACTTCATTTAGTTTTTTCTTGTATTTAATTGTTGTGGTTTTAAGATTTTATCAGCCTCAATATCAACGAATTAAATATTTGATTGCCTTGTTAGCAGCCACTTTGATTTTCTTTATTGTGGGTTCAAATGAAGTAATGATGCTGTTTGTTATTGGATTTTGTGGAGCAGTTTGGGGATATATTTTATTATTTCATCGCCGTTTTGAAACCCTATTTTTTATCTTGATGCTTATCGGATTGTACTTTGCCTATTTTTGGGTTGTTCAAGCGAAAGGAAATCAGGTCCGACTGGTAGGAGGGAACGTTTTGGGAGGAGCTATTGCACTTTCACTCACAAACGCTTTAAAATCTACTGTTTTCGATGGGTTAAAATGGAGTTTGATTTTATCACCATTTGCTTATTTATATATGAGTTCATTGCCAGATAAAGAGGAGGTGAAATCCATATTTAAGGCAAACGTTTGGATGGTAATTCTGGGACTATTTACCTTGCTTTTCATGATGTTTTTTGTAATTCATTATGGCAATGACATGGGCGTTCCAGATAGAGTGAAAAATGTAATTTTTGCCGTGTTTTTAGTTGGATTTTTTTATATTATTACTATTGTAAGGTATTCATATTCAGTTGATTGTAAAATTAAATTTCCCTTAATTAATTACGGAGTAAGTACTTTAATTATAGTTTTTTTTATCTTCCAATATGGTCAAAATCTAAAAACCATGTACGCTGACATCCGCTTGGGTATTGCCAAACGATATGACCAAGAGATGACTCAACGATACACACAAATCAGAGAAAGTGAAAGTGACACAATTTATATTGCACCGCTAAAAAATATCCCCAAATCATTGTGTTTTGATGATATAAAAACGACTGAAAAACACCTTTGGAATAAATGCTACGCTACGTATTTCGACAAGAAAGTAATAATTTTAGCCCCCCAACCCCCGAAGGGGGAGTAGAAGACGTAAATTTAACTCCCCCTTCGGGGGTTGGGGGGCTAAATTATGACAGATTTTATGACAGACTTATACATATCCATTATCATTCCGTGTTTCAATGAGGAGCAGGTAATTTCGCATACCTACGAGCGTGTGGACAAGACTATGCGGAGTTTTGAACATCGGGGCTATGAACTGATTTTTATCAATGACGGTAGTCGTGACCGAACACTTGAGCTGTTAAGGGGTTTCGCCAAAAAGGATGAACACGTAAAGATATTGAGCTTTTCCAGAAATTTTGGACATCAACCCGCTGTAACGGCGGGTATTAATATTTGTGAGGGAGATGTAGCCATTATCATTGATGCCGATTTACAAGACCCACCAGAATTATTCCCCGAAATGGTAAAAATTCACCTCGAACAAAATGCTAATGTGGTTTATGGGCTGAGAGGAGAACGAAAAGGAGAGACATTTTTCAAAAAATGGTCAGCAGCTACCTTTTATAAAACCATCAATTTCCTGTCAGATACACCATTGCCTGTGGATACTGGCGATTTTAGACTGATTGATAAGCACGTAATCGAAGCCTTCAAAAGCCTTCCCGAAAAGAATAAATACATCCGTGGATTGATTAGTTGGATTGGGTTCAAGCAAGTGCCAATTGTGTATGTACGGGAGGAACGCTTTGCGGGGGAGACCAAATACCCACTCTCTAAGATGATTAAATTTGCCTCTACCAGTCTTTTGTATTTTAGCAAAAAACCTTTGAAGTTAGCCCTTACGATAGGTTTAATTAGCATTTTGGTAGGAATTGGGTTGGCAATTTGGGTAATAACTGGATTGATTTATAGAACAAATAGTATTGTGCCAGGATGGGCTTCAACGATAATTGCTTTGATATTTTTTGGAGGAATTCAACTCTTGACGATTGGTGTTTTAGGCGAATATTTGGGCAATATGTTCGAGGAAATCAAGAACCGGCCAGAGTATATTGTGCATGAGAAGATTAACTTTTAAAAAATAGGGGTTAGGAATTTGGGGGTTAAGGATTGGGAGATTAGGAATTAGGAAATTAAGGAATTAATGAAAAAGAGTTGTTTTTAGGTGTAAATTCAGTGTAATGAACATCACTCTTAATTTTATGAATCCACGATTTCCTAATCTCCAATCCCTAATCTCCAATCCCTAATTCCCAACCCCTAAGCCCTAAATTTGAAAAAGATATTTACCTTGATAGGTATCATTCTACCTATCTTTTTTTTTATTCTAATGCTCTTCACGTATGCTGTGAATGTGCCTTGGATGGATGATACAGACGCTTTTCCTGATTTTTTAGGCCGTTTTCTCGAAGCCAAAAGTTGGGATGAAAAAGCGTGGCTGATGTTCAAACCTAATAATGAACATCGCATTGTTTATGCCAAATTGATGAACCTTTTGCATTACGCAATAACGGGGACACTCAATATGAGAACGCTCACCATTATTTCCAACATTACCCTCTTTGGAATGTTGTGGATTTTTTGGCGTGTGATTAAAGAGCAAAAACTGCCAGCCTATTACTTCCTACCCGTTCCGTTATTGCTTTTGCATCCTCAATATTATCTCACAAGTATTTGGACAATCACAGGTTTTCAATATCAGCCAGTGGTTTTCTTTGGACTTTTGGGCGTTTACTTACTTTCAAAAAATACCAATTGGACGTTTTTAGGAGCCGTTTTTGCCGTATTTTTTGATAGTTTCACCATGAGTAACGGCTTGTTTTATTGGGTAGTTGGAATCGTGATTTTGGCCTTGCAGGGACGGTATAAAATGGCAGGCATTTGGGCAGTTTTTACCATTGCAACCTTCAAATTATACTTCTATAAATTCGATAACCAAGCCAACGACCAAGGCTTTGAATACTTCTTCAAAAATCCTCATGAAAGTTTCTTTGGATTCTTTACGCACTTGGGTGGAAGTTTTGACTTTCAGACACTTAGTCCAATTTTAGTGCGTTCAATTATGCCAACTATTGCTGGATTTATTCTAATTGTCGTATCAATTTGGTGGATATTTTTAAAAGGAATGGCTCTTTATGAAGACTTCTCAATTAGTGAGTATTGGGCTAAATTACAGAAAAAATTTAACGCCGAACCTTCCAATTACATCATTTTAGGGTGCTTCCTTTTCTTAGTAATCAATGCCGTTGTGATTGCAATTTTACGCCCAAGATTTGGTTATTTTGTGATGATTGTGGGAAATTATAAAATCTATCCCGCCACCATGTTGGTAGTCATTTATTTGATGATTTTGACGGGTTGGTTGAAGTTCAATAAGAATACGAACAATTTTAAATGGGTTTTGATAGTTATCATCATTTTTTATGTCTTTTCATACCTAAAATTCCTCCCAGAAGTTCACGAACGCAGGAAGGATTTATTAGTTAGAGCTTTCAATCAAGAATATACTAAAATTGGTTTAGGACCGATAGTAGGTTCAGATTTTGATAGATACGTTCAGACAGCATTAGGTCGGCTTGTTCCAAAAGGAATTTATCAGTATCCACAAACGATTTTCAAAGCATCAGAAAAAGAAATATTAAACAAACTGCCTGATAATCAATCAATTAAAGTCCATATTTTGAAGAAAACTAATGAGATATTTGTGGTTAATCAAGATTTAAAAATGGGACTTGGAATCAATGATGGTGCCTATTTAATCTTAAAATCACCAACAAGGACATATTTAATTTATCAAAGAAGGAACATTACAGAATTTTTTAAGAAAGGAATTGAGATGCAAATCCCTCCTCAATATTTAATGCCAGACACTTATCAAATTGGTATTTTTTCAGTAAATGGAAATGAGAGAAAAATCTTTAATGCCAATCAATCGGTTGAAGTAAATTATTGAAATTTTATGATTTGTTGTTGGGTAATAATTGCGAAATATTATTTGCAACTATCTGATAAATAGGTATTTAAATAAGAGGTAAAATGAAAAAATAGTAAGGTTTTGTATTTACTAATAACTAATAACAAATAACTATTAACCAATCATGATTATCTTTGAGTTAGAATCTATTTAACACACACAATACTTTGAATAAGCCTCAAATCTCAATCATTGCCCCTTTATATAATGAAAGGGAAACTTTTCCTCATCTAATCAAGCGATTAAATGAGGTTATGGATACATCAAGTTTTACGATTGAAATTGTATTAATCGATGATGGTAGTCGTGATGATACAGCCCAAATGATGCAAGAAATTGCCCTTTTGGATGAGCGTTATCATTGTATATTTTTAGCCCGAAATCATGGACATCAACTGGCTCTAACTGCTGGTTTGGCTCATGCAAGAGGCACGGAAGGGGTGATGATAATTGATGGAGATTTGCAAGACCCGCCAGAACTTTTACAAGAATTTTATCCCTATTTAAAGCAAGGGAATGACGTAGTTTATGCCGTAAGAAAAAAGCGAAAAGAAGGGTTTTTGAAGCGTACTGCCTATTTTTTGTTTTATAGAATCTTGAAAAGTATATCTTATATTAACATTCCTTTAGACAGTGGAGATTTTGCATTGATTAGTAGGAGAGTAGTTAATATTATGAACAAAATGCCCGAAGAAAGTCGTTATTTGCGAGGTATGAGAACGTGGGTGGGTTTTAAGCAAATAGGTGTGGAGTATGAGCGTTCAGAACGTCAGGCAGGTGAGTCGAAATACTCTTTTTCGATGTTGTTCAAATTGGCTTATAACGGGATTTTTAATTTTAGTGAATTCCCGATAAAATTCGTCTCTCGTTTAGGAGCTTTAGCAATTTTGGTAGCTTTGATGTATTTTATAATCGTTGTCATTAAAAAGTTCTTTTTCCAAGAAGTTATTGAAGGTTTTACGTCCCTCTTATTTATTATTATTTTGTTTAGTGGCGTACAATTATTTGCCCTTGGTGTGATTGGTGAATACGTTTTAAGAGTGTTTTTTCAGTCAAAAAATAGACCGCTTTTTATTGTGAAAGAGACGATTGTGGATAAGGAGTTTTCGGAGTAATTATTTGAATAAAAAAATATAATAAAATTATGGTACAGGCACAAAAACTTACAAATCTTCAATTGGAGTTAGTAAAACTTTTTAGCTACAAAATAGCTGAAAATCAGGTACTTGAAATCAAACAATTATTGAGTAATTATTTCGCTGACAAAGCAACCGAAGAAATGGATAGACTTTGGGATGAAAATAATTGGTCAGAAGAAACTATGAAAGAGTGGTCAAATGAGCATTTAAGAGTAGCTTATTTCATTACTGAGCGGTACGATAATTGTTAATGGCACAAAAGAGGAGTGAATAAGTAATTTTGTAAAATATCGACGAAAATATTTACAGCCATTACAACAT
>JAYVIV010000268.1:0-17597 GCA_043769985.1 Arcicella sp. | reverse complement strand
GTCGAAACTCCAGAACATTCTCTGTATTTTTGATATAAATCAATAAGCGAAATCATAGTTTTTTTCGTTATGTTTTTAATTTATTGCGAAATTAATCTATTGAAAACATAAAATCTAATCTATTGTCATGCAACGAACTTTTACTCAAAAATTTTCATACTTGAATTTAATAATTCTAACGTTCTTGAATTGTGGAATCGTTAATAGCCAAAATTTTAGTTTTAAATTCGATAATTCCCTAAAGATTGTTCAAAATGGTCAAACGCTCACAAATGCCTTTGCTGGTGGTCTGAATGCTCCCCAATTTTCTACTTGTAAATTAGATAGTGATGGCATAGATGACCTTGTTGTTTTTGATAGAACTGCTCAGAAAATCTTTACTTTTTTAGCACAAAAAGATAATTCTGGAAAGTATTTTTGGCAATATTCGCCACAATATGAAAATGCTTTTCCAAAAATTCAGAATTGGATTTTATTAAGAGACTATAACCGTGATGGGAAGAAGGATATTTTTACCTTTACGCCAAGCGGTATAAAAGTTTACCAGAATATAAGTACGACAAGTCTCACTTTTAAATTAGTTGCTGACCCTGTTTACAGCACGGGTTATTCAGGAAAATTAAACTTATACATGAATGCCACCGACATTCCCTCAATCACTGATATTGATAATGATGGTGATGATGATATTGTAGTTTTTGACCCTTCTGGAAATTTTATTACTTACCATAAAAATTTTAGTATCGAAAATTATAAAAATGCTAACGTTTTAGAATTCAAGCGAGTAGGTGATTGTTGGGGAGGAATTTTGAAAGAACATTTTGACGATATAGCTTTCAATCAGCCTTGTGGTGAAAATCCACAACCTTTAGAAAATCCGTTTCCCGTGAAGAGCAGTGCGAAAGTCTTACATTCGGGGAATTCATTACTTTTAATTGATTTGAATGGAGATGGTTTAAAGGATATGCTTTATGGTCACGTTACTCAGAAAAGAGTAGCATCATTGATTAATACGGGAACGAATAATCAAGCTAACTTCAATAGTGGAAATTATAATTATCCCGATATTTACCCCGTAAATTTTTCGGTTTTTCCAGCCATTTATTACGAAGATTTGGACTTCGATGGAATCAGAGATATGATAACTTCGCCCAATGGTTCTGACAATGCTTTGCAGACTGTTGACTATCAAAATTCCGTATGGTTTTATAAAAATAAAGGTAAAGACGATAAACCCGATTTTAGTTTCATACAGAAGAATATGTTGCAAAATACAATGGTAGATTTAGGGGAAAATACTGCTCCGGTTTTTGCAGATATTGATGGAGATGGAGATAAGGATTTATTAGTTGGTAATGCTGGTAATAGAGGTGAAGCGGGTTATCGAGCAAGTATTTATTTATACGAAAATAAGGGAAATAACACTTTTGAACTCACAAATTCCGACTTTTTAGGAATCAATAAAAGTCTTCAAGTATTTGATATCAAGCCGTTTATCTCGGATTTGAACGGAGATGGAATTGAAGATTTTGGTTTCATGTCAAATTCTTTTACGGGTGTCAATATTCGCTACTTTCCAAATAATGGTCAAAAAGGGAAAGCTTTCGATTTGAAATTGTCTGAAGGAATAGTTTTACCGAAAATTGAGTATTTGTCGAATGGAGATTTCCCTCTGTTTTTTGATTTGAATAAGGATGGATTGAAGGATATTTTAATTGGAAAGGGCAGTGGGAAATTAGAATTTCATAAGAACATAGGCACGCCTAAATCACCATCGTACATACTCGAAAATGAGGAGCTTGGTGGAATTTCTGTGGATTACACCGTTGGAGGTATTTCACTCGCCAGTGCTGATTTGAATGGTGATGGGAAGGAGGAATTAATTACGGGGAACAGGAGTGGATTTTTAAAAGTATATAAAAATATTTATGAACAAAATCAAAAAATGTTTGTCGCTGATAGTACCTCTATTTTTGATGAATTTAATAACAAAAATGTGTCAATTCAACTTGGTGGAGGTTTAAGTGTGGCAGTCGCTGACCTAAATAATGATCAAATTCCTGATATAATGATTGGAACAAATTCAGGAGGTTTAAAGTGGTTAAAAAATACTTCAAAATTTATTATTACTTCTTCTGAAAATGAGGAAATGACAAATGTGGTAGTATATCCAAACCCAACAAATCGAATTTTATACGTCAAAAATGCAATTGAGGGTGTTTACGAACTCTTTGATGTTGCAGGAAGCCAGATTTTATCTCTCAAAAATACGCAATTCAACAAAGAAATTTCTTTTGATTTATCCACTCAACAAGATGGATTATATTTCTTAAAAGTTTCTAATGATGGGGTTTTGAAAATGACGGAGAAGATTATTCTGAAAAAATAATTTGATACAATAAAGATTTATCTGAATCGACTCAGATTGGAAATACTATTATCCGTGTCTAATCCATAAAATCTGTGTTCCATGATTTATTCAAGAATAGATTTTTTGCATTTTTCTCGTAAAACACGTTCAAATTTACGAACTTTGGATTAATTGAAGATTGATTTTTAGTGCGTCAGTAAAATTCGCAATTTTAATTTTCCAATCCGCAATCAAGATAATCCTTACTATGGCAAAAAATATCCCTAAGAACCCTGACCGCCCAAAAGAACGAAAACCAGGCAAACAATTTTCCTTTGATTTCAACATTAAGAATTTTTCTCAGAGCGAACAGTTCAAATTTGTTGCGGGAGTTTTATTTATGTTGGTGGCTGTTTTCTTATTTTTTTCTTTCTTTTCCCATCTTTTCACGGGTGAGGCTGACCAAAGTGAAATAACTAATTCTGTTATAAAACCTAAGAAAACGGCTAACCCTTTTGGATTATATGGGGCTAAATTGGCACATTTACTAATATTTGAACTCTTCGGTTGGGCAGCATTTTTATTAATCCCAATTCTCTTTTTGGCGGGCTATAAAATGTCCTTTAAGAAAGAACTCTTGCCTCTCGAAAGCATCACTTGGCAATCACTTTTCTATATCTTTTGGTTTAGTTGCTTTTTCGGATTTTTTGTTTTCATGTTAGATGCCGAATCAACGTTGAGCAATGTAAGTGGAGGAATTGGCTATTTTGTAAATCAAACTTTATATGGTGTTATTGGTTGGGCTTCGATTTTGGTAACCATGTTTGTGTTGATTGTTTTCATTGTTTATTACTATGGCATTGATTCGATGGGCAAACTGGCAGATAGATTAAATGCCAACGAATCAGGGACTTCTCGTGTAGAATTGGAAAAGGAAACGGAAAGTGCTTTGGTAAACGATGATATTTCAAAAAGTAAGAATATTCAGCGAGTTCGTGAAGATTTACAAACACTCAATGAGGAGGAATTGGAAGATTTAACAATTGATCACATCGATAACCATGATGAAGAGAATTTTAGACCATATTTACCTCCAGTAATCAGTACACCAAATATTCCCAAAAAAGCAGAAAAGGGAGAAATTTCATTGGTAATTGAAAATTCCGCTGATATTCCCGAGCATATTGAAGTGGAAGAAGAAGAGCCGATTGTGTTGAGTGAAAGCGATGCAGTGAATGAGGAGTTATTGAAAAAGTTTGGTTTATACGACCCAATGCTTGATTTACCACATTATAAATATCCAACATTGGATTTAATGAAGGAATATGATGCAGGAAAACCAAATGTTTCACAAGAAGAATTAAA
Source organism: Arcicella sp. (assembly GCA_043769985.1). Lineage (GTDB taxonomy): Bacteria > Bacteroidota > Bacteroidia > Cytophagales > Spirosomataceae > Arcicella. Next base: position 13,882 of record JAYVIV010000268.1, on the reverse strand, counting down.
AGCCAATTCGGATAAAATTGTGGAGACCTTGGGGAATTATGGAATTGGAATTGCATCCATAAAAGCTACCATTGGACCAACGGTTACCCTGTACGAAATCATCCCAGATGCGGGGGTAAGAATCTCAAAAATTAAGAATTTAGAAGATGATATTGCCCTTTCATTGGCAGCTTTGGGTATTCGTATTATCGCTCCAATCCCTGGAAAAGGCACAATTGGTATTGAAGTTCCTAATAAAAATCGTGAAATGGTGCCTGTCAGAATGATGATTGGTTCGGAGAAATTTCAAAAATCTACGGCAGATTTACCGATTGTTTTGGGTAAGACAATCAGTAACGAAATCTTCATGACCGATCTTGCCAAAATGCCTCACCTTCTGATGGCGGGAGCAACGGGACAAGGGAAATCAGTGGGTTTAAACATGATTTTGACTTCGTTATTATACAAGAAACATCCATCACAATTAAAGTTTGTGTTGGTTGATCCAAAAAAGGTTGAATTAACGCTTTTCAATAAGATTGAAAGACACTTTTTGGCAATGTTACCAAACTCGGCGGAGGCAATTATTACCGATACAAAAAAGGTGGTGAATACGCTAAATTCGTTGTGTATGGAGATGGATAATCGTTATAATCTTTTGAAAGATGCTGGTTGCAGGAACTTAAAAGAATATAACGTAAAATTCGTAAATCGTAGGCTGAATCCAGACAAGGGCCATTATTATATGCCATACATCGTTCTGGTCATTGACGAATTAGCCGATTTGATGATGACTGCGGGTAAGGAAGTTGAACAACCGATTGCTCGATTGGCTCAGTTGGCTCGTGCGATTGGAATTCACTTGGTGGTGGCAACGCAACGTCCATCGGTGAACGTCATCACTGGTACAATTAAGGCGAACTTTCCTGCCCGTTTGTCGTTTAAAGTAACTTCAAAAATTGACTCTCGGACGATTTTAGATACTGGTGGAGCCGACCAATTGGTGGGTATGGGCGATATGTTGCTCTCGACTGGTTCAGAAATTATTCGTTTGCAATGTGCTTTCGTAGATACGCCTGAGGTAGATGATATTTGTGATTTTATTGGCAATCAACAAGGTTACGATACTGCGTATATGCTGCCTGAATATGAGGGTGATACGGAAGGTACTGGTAATGATAAATCAGACTTTGACCCAAAGAACCGTGACCAATTTTTTGATGAAGCCGCCCGACTAATTGTAACGCATCAACAAGGCTCTACTTCGTTGATACAAAGGCGTTTAAAATTAGGTTATAATCGTGCAGGACGTTTAATTGATCAATTGGAAGCGGCAGGCATTGTGGGCGTTTTTGAAGGTTCAAAAGCTCGTGAAGTGTTGGTGAAAGATTCGGATGCGTTAGAAAGATTGTTGAAGGAATTGTAGATTCAAATTGTTCAATTATAATTAAAAACTCCTCAAAATCCATTTGAGGAGTTTTTTTTATTAAGTAAACTTTTTAAAAAAATCTGATACCCAAATTATTTGAACACGATTAATGGATTTATTGGATTAAAAGGATTGTAAAGTCCAATCTTGTTAAATCAGTTTAATCTTGCAAATCGTGTTCTGAATAGGTACATGAAAATTTATTAAAAAGTGTAATTTTTAAGGATTTTATCCAATCAGCCATTGGCTTTTTGGTATTTTACTCAATCCCCAAATCAAGATAAATCCAATGATGAGCGTTAATCCAGCTTGCAAGAAAATTCCAAAAATTGGTGGATTCCAAGCCCAATTAATGCTAAATTTTCGAGAGAGAATTGTGATGATTTGAAGGTGACAAAGATAAATTCCAAAACTAAATTTATCCAAGGGATTCATGATTTGAGGGAGGAAATTATAATTAACTGTTTCCTTAAAAAACATAAATATGGAAATTGACATCAAAAATGTGCTTGGACTAAAATAATCGTAGAAAAACATATCTAATTTACCAGTGATTTTCACGAGGAAATAACTTCCGAAAATCATTAATAAATAGCCAATAATAAAGACGAATAAATACCACAATTTATTTATGTTGAGCCTTTTGTTTTTTAGAATATATCCCGCAACGAAATAGCCAATATACCCAACAAAATTCTGTAAATCATGGTAAATATGAATCTCAAATGGACGTTTTATGAGGTGGATTATACAACTCATCGTAAAGCAAATTCCTAATAAAATATTAATTTGAGAATCGTTAGCCTTTAATAACCAATTATTTAGGAAGGGAGTAATTAAGTACAATCCCAAAATCATATAGACAAACCAAAGATGTCCATAGAGGTAATTTCCACCAGTAAAATATTGGGTTAATGCCGTTTGAAAGGAGTAGGGTTTTGACTCGAAATAATTGTGATACAATACGTAAATAATTACCCAAAGTGTAAAAGGAACCCAAACTCTAAGAAATCTTTTCTGGATAAAACTAAAATATTCCATCTCTTTTCCCAATAACAAAGCTCCAGAAATCATTACAAATACAGGGACGGTAAATCTTCCAAATCCTGCCACAATATTGGCAACCCACCAACTTTGAGGCATATCTTTAAAGTGAAACAAAGCACCCCCAGAAGTATGAATCAAAATGACCATAATGGTAGCAAAAACCCTCAAATTAGCAATCCAGTAAAGTTTAGGCATGAGTTTTTTAGTTTCTTGGTTAAAATTATTGCGAATGACAAAGATTCGAACGGGATTTTACTCTCATTTTCTGTCTGAATTTGGATTGCGAAACGTCGCACCGTGTCGGATTAGTGGATTATTGGGATTCTGTCGACAAATAATCCAAATAGTCCATTAATCTGATGAATCCAAATTCCGATATTCTCATGCCAACACCTCTCGAATTACTTTCCCCGCAACATCCGTCAAACAAAATGGGCGACCTTGGACGGTTTTCTTGCATGGGTGTTCTGCCGAATTCTCCGCCCCAAACCACGAGCATATCTTCCATTAATCCTCTTTGTTTTAGGTCAATCAAAAGTGCCGTCATTGTTGAGTTCGCTTGGGGACATTTTGTTTGTGTTTTAAAGTTTTGTTAATCAGCTCTCAAAAAGCGTGTCAATTTCTAATTCATTGGTGATTGTACTTAGAAAATACTCATTTTTCTTAACACCATTGGAAGTAATCATGGTCGTAAAAATATTCTTTTTTATCCGATTTTTGTCCTTAAATATACCCACTTTTTCTCTCAATTGCTCAGCATAATTTTTATTGATTTCAAAAACTGCATCGTAAAATTTCAGTTCTAAAATATTGATACAATTATCATCCCTGTCAATAATGAAATCAATTTGTGTTCCCTTTTCTTCTTTTGTACCCTTTTGTATCCATGAATATTCATTAGAAATAATACCGTTGATTCCTAAGCCTTTTTTTATCTGATAAATATGCTTAAAACACAGATTCTCAAAGGCATAGCCCGTCCAAATTTTATAAACTGGTTTGTTTGAAAATTGTAACCAACTACTGTTAACCTTATTATCTTGAAGAAATTTAAAGTAAAAAATCGAAAACTCATCCACTAATCTATACAAAGCATCTTCTTTTGTTTTGTTAATGGGTAGAATAATTTTGACAAAACCACATTCAATTAATTCTTGTAATGAATTGGTTAAACCTCCCCCACTCTTTATGCCCGTTTCTTCAATAATTTCTTTGCGAGTAAGTCCTTTATTTTTCTTGGCTAATGCCTTGATAATCGAAACATGAATTTCGCTATTTTTGAATAATGAAGCGTAAAGATTAGAAAACTCATTTGTTAAAGTTGCTTGTGGACTAAAAAATAAGTTATCTAAAATCTGAGGAACACTTTGTCCAGATTCAATATCTTTTAAATAAAATGGAATTCCGCCAACCGACATATAGAGTCTCACAATATCTTTATTGACCAATCGAACCTTATTCATTTCCAGAAATTCTTTTGTTTCTTTGAGTGTAAAAGGCATTAATTGAATTCGTCTTGTTATTCGATTATGCAATCCACCTCTATCATTTATAACTTTATTGATAATCCAAGAAGCCGCAGAACCACAAATCACCAAAATAATATCACTCCTTTTTGAACAAAACTGATTCCAAAAGTTGTCTAATGCAGCCAGAAAACCCGATTTCGGCGTTTCAAACCATGCAATTTCATCTAAAAAGATTACTTTCTTCTGGGTGGTTTCCAAAGATTTTATATATGTTTTTAGATTAGAAAAGGCTTGAAGCCACGTTTTGGGAAGCGGTGGTTTTTCATTTGGACTTACCTCAATCAGCGTAAGCCAAAAATTTTCTAATTGTTGAGCAAAATCTTTTTGATGCAAACCACTACATTCAAAGATTATTTGTTCTTGATAAACCTCTCTGATTAGATACGTTTTACCGATTCTTCTTCTGCCATAAACAGCCAGAAACTCTGAATTATTTTTCTGAACAGTGTCTAATAAAATTTTTATTTCGTCTTTTCTACCAGCAATTTCCATGAATGTTCTATTTATAGTTCGCCAAATATACTCAAAATACATACAACTTGGCGAATTATAAATTTATATCTCGCCAAATTATATGTTTTTTGTAGTGATTTGGCGAGATATAAAGAAATGATTTTATCTATGATTTATTTCTGGTATTCACTTCTTCTCAATATCTCTCTGCTATTCATTGCGAAGGTTTTGTAAATCTTGATTATTTTTCTCTTTCTGTTCCTCACTCAAATTTTTCAACGCTCCACGGAAACGTAGAGACGGTTTTTCTGTTATGGTAGGTTGTTTTGGATTATACTCCATGATTTTGAAAATATAACTTGAAAAGCGATAATATTTTGTTTTTTATTTGAAACTGATTAATAATTACTTTTTATTCTTTTAGTTGTAATTAGAGAACTCATTAATATGGGTTAAGACAGTTCTACTTACCAAAAAAACTAATTTTATTCACTTTAGCTTCATAATCATTTGTCTAATACTATAAGAGACAAAAAGTCATTTCTTAGAAATGGGTTTTAATTGGGTTTCAATAACTTTATCTTTCATCATCATTTTCAAAATATCTACGGCTAATTTATCAACATCTTTGGCTGAGTTTGAAAGAATTACAATTCCTATTTTTGTTTCTTTGTTAAATCCAAGAAATGAGCGAAAGCCGCCTGTGCCTCCATTATGCCAAACAATTTCTTGGTTACTTGTACTTTCAGAATTTGATTTAATCCATGCTAAACCAATATTTCTTTTTTCTGATATTTTATAACGTGTAATTTGGCAATACTCCAATAGGTTGTGAAGATATGAGTTTTTATGACCATCCAAATTAACTTCTAAAAATTTCATTAAATCATAAACCGTAGAATTTATTGCTCCTAAGCCTTGCATATTGTTTTCAAAAGTCCATCTTGGTGTTTTTAAACCATATTTATTGTGGCCATCAGCAAAATTGTCATATTCTGATTTAGGTAAATTTAGAAATGTTTTGTCCATTTTTAGCGTATCAAAAACTGTTTTAGTCAACAGATTATCAAAATTCAAATTCGATTTGTTGGTCAAAATATATCCCAAAGTTGTCATTCCAAAATTAGAATAAGAGAACTTAGAGCCTACTTTATTTTCTAAATTAATGTGTCTCAAATCCTTAAAAAGTTTGGTTGTATCATAATTTCTATAGGGATTAAAAAATCCAAAAAGTAGTGCGTGAATTGCCAAAGGTGGAAACGAACGAGCCCATAAAATGCCATTTATAGAACGATTTGTAACTCTTGGTAAACCAGAGGTGTGTGTAGCTAAATTAAGAATTGTAATTTTATTAAGTGATTTTGAATAAGAATAGTCTTTCTTTGGGAGTAGATTAATTATAGGCTCATTTAGCTGAATCGAATCTTTCTTTACTAAATCAGCTAATATCAGCGTTGTGAAAACCTTTGTAATTGAACCAATTTCAAACAAAGTATTTCCATCTGGTGTAATATTTTTCTTACCCCAAGTGTTAATCTTACCATAGCCTTTCACCGATTGGACACCATCTTTTATCACACCAATAACCAAACTTTTCGTACCAAATTTTTTCAAATAATTTTGTACTACCTTTTCGTCATAGGGACTTGCAAGGCTATCCTGAGAATTTGCGGACAAACTGAAAATCAAGATAATAAATATAATTTCAAGTAATACGGTGAACTTCTTCATGTTATGTGGGATTAATAGTGAAAATAGAGGTTTTATTTTTAGACACTCTTCATCAAGATTACCCCTATCTCAGTAATTTTATCTTTGCTTGAATTGTTACTTCCTTCACCAAAATTATTTACACTCCAACAAAATGCGTAATTTCAATAAAATATTCTAATAAAACCTAACCCAAATTAACCCAAAATGAATGTTGAAAAAGTACCAATTATTAGATTTATGACGGTACCTAAAATATTTGTTAAACTTAATCAATCTACGTAAATTCGATGAATCAATAGTAGAAAAAATCAAAGCCATGCCAATCACAGCCGATATAAGAGAAGGAGTTGTTTATCAATATGCTGAGAACAAAACACTCAAAAAAGTAGCTTCAAATATGTTTAAAGAAGGTTTTGCTCTCGAAATTATCAGCAAAACAACTAATATTCCACTTGAAGATTTGAAGAAATTTTTCAAGGGAAAATAACATCATAATAATCCAAATAAAAATACCATCTGCCAAAACGGATGGTGTTTTTGTTTTCTCATTGCTTCGTAACAAACTCATCCAAATTAATAATTGCATTGGCAACTACTGACAATGCCGCCAATTCGGGCTTTGGATTATCTTTCAAATACGTCTTTCTATCTTTCGGGTTTTTCTTAAAATTTTCTAAGGTTACTTCATAAAGATTCACCAAAGCTTTTAAATTTTTACGGTTTGGTTCGTGTTGCAGGGCTGATTGATAACACATAATTATCTGATTTTCAGAATCTTGTGTTTTTATAAATGCTTTTTTGCTAAATGAGCAGATTATTTATAATTCAAATTACAGGGCATCGGTGCGGAAAAGCAAACTGAAACCACCAATCTTTTTTACGCCACCGTGACAACTGATGCAGTATTTGTTGAGGAGAGGTTTTACCTGAGTACTATAATCAACTTTATCAGATTGACGGCTCTCATAAAGCGATTTTGTCGTCCATAAAACGCCCATGAGTGCCACAGAAATAAGTAAAAACTTTGCTTTCACAGTCTAAATATTGTAGATTAATTCTACAATAATAAAAGGGATTGAAGGTGTTTTTTTTACTGGGCAATAATTAGTCTAAAATTCCTCTTTATTCATAATTACTGCCATGCCTTCCGTAGTTTTTTTCCCTGTTTCAACGTCAAATATCTCAGTGGAAATTTCTGCGGTATGTTTATCTCCATTAATTGAAATTACCGTAAAAACTGCCTCATATTGCGTATCTACAAACATCGGACGTTTATATTCAGAGACTTGCTTCAAATAAACACTGCCATAACCAGGGAATTCTGTACCCATAATTTTTGAAAAAACGCTGGAAGCCAAAGCCCCGTGAATGATAGGTTTTTTGAATGGAGTTGATGAAGCAAAGTCAGCATCCAAGTGTAAAGGATTATTATCCCCCGAAACTTGGGCAAAAAGGATGACATCGCTTTGAGAGAAAGAAAATTTATGTCGATAAACAGTGTTTATTGCTATCATGATTTAATTTTATATTTTAAATTATGCCCAAAATTATTGAAAATTTATCCAAAAATTGAATTTGATTTTGGAAACGTCAATTATTTTGAAATTCACTAATGTTTTAGTTTTTGTGTTATTATCTTTGTCGAAGAATTGAGATCATTAAAAATAAAACCATAATATTATGTCAGGAACAGTTTTAGCTTGGGTATTTTACATTGTGTTGTTTGCGGCTTCAGGGTTTGTAGGAATGAAATTGCAAAATATCTACAACGAAAGAGGAAAGTAATCTTTTACTTTAAAACTTATAAGGGATTTATAAAATGAGTTATTATTTTATAAATCCCTTTTTTTATTTCTTTTTTTAAGAGAATTTATACAATCAACAAACACGCAAATCATGAAAAAGTACGCTTCCTTACTAATCATCACTTTTGGAATCTTATCAAATTGTAAACAAAAAGAACTTGAACCAACTCGAATTGTTGTTGATTCTACTGTTATTAATTTGGGAAGCATCAAAAATTTCTCTGAGGTAAAAAACGGTAATCTAATGCTTAATAAGGTAGGAGAGGGAATTGTTTCTTGGACTGCTTCTTCGGATAAAACTTGGTTGAAATTAAGTAAAACTTCTGGCGTAGTTTGTAAAAAAGATAGCATCAAATACTCTGTAGAGCCTTTTTATTTGAATTTTGGCGATAATTTTGCTCATATTATTTTAACGCCAACCATAGATAATGTAGTTAGTAGTGCCATAAAAATTCCTATAAAAATCAATAGTTCAGCCACAACAATTATTGGCTTAACAGAATATATGCTCACCAAAGATGAAGATTGGATGGGTTACATTCAAATAAAAGGGAATGTGATTGTTCCGAAAGGAAAAACTTTAACCATTAAAGAAGGCACAAGAATTAGTGTTGTTGATAAAGCCAGAATCAGCGTTCAAGGTTCATTGATTATCAAAGGAACGGCTGATAATATTGTCCGTTTTTTTTCTGAAAATATCAGTTCTGGACAAACAGCTTGGAATGGAATTGCCTTTTTTGGTGAGAAATTAGAGATGAATTATTGTGCGTTTTCAGACATGACAAACGGTATATTTATTTACTCAAATTCTACTTCCGTAAACACTAAAATTGAGCATTGCTTATTTTCAAATGGTGAAACAGCCATCACAGATTTTAGTAGCAACAATAATGTTTTAATGAGATTCAATACTTTTTTAGACCTAAAATACGGTTATTGGCAATGGGGAGAAAATAAGAAAGTAACTATAGAAAACTGTGTATTCGATAACAATACCAACAGTGCATTATATCTTTTGAGTAACAATTCTAACGATCCAAAGCCCACAACTATTTCGATTTCAAATTCTAATTTTATAAAAGAAGGTACGTCAAGTTTTATAGGAATTTCCGTTCCATTCAATACAACAGTTTTGAGTGATAATAATTTTGGATTATCAGGAAATTATGGACTTACTTCTCAAAAAGGGAATTCAATTACCATTAAAAGTCCAGCGAATAGTGCCTTGAAGGATGTTGGATGTGGATTTGGAGTAGCTCGCAGTGGAAGAGTTGGGACGCTTCAACAATTTTTATCAATCGAAGAAATAAAGAAAAATTTTAATGATGATAAACTAAAATCTTTTGAAAGAAACAGGAATGGAATGTGAAAGTCCTATGAAAATAACTTCCCGAAAGTAAAAAAAAACTTTCGGGAAGTTACTATACAAATGTTCTACAAAATATACTGACTCAAATCACGATTTTTTACCATACCTCCGAGTCTTTCTATGACTAATTCTTTGTTGATGCTCACTTTTGTATCGGGCTTAATTAAGTCTGGAATATCATACATTATATCGTTCAATAAATGTGACATTACTGTTTGTAAACGCCTGGCACCGATGTTTTCCACCTCCGAATTTACGGCAAAAGCAATGCGAGCAATCTCAGCTAATGCTTCGTCCTCGAAGCTCAATTCAACACCCTCAGACGACAATAATGCTTCGTATTGACGAGTTAATGCACTTTTTGGCTCTTTTAAAATTCTATAAAAATCCTCTTCTTTCAGACTTTGAAGCTCAACTCTGATAGGAAAACGTCCTTGTAACTCAGGAATTAAATCACTTGGTTTTGAAACATGAAATGCTCCTGCGGCAATGAACAAAACATGGTCAGTATTGATAACACCATACTTTGTATTAACACTTGAGCCTTCAACAATTGGCAATAAATCACGCTGAACACCTTCACGACTGACATCGGCACCGCCACCATTTGAACCTCTGGAATTGGCGATTTTATCAATTTCATCAATAAAAATAATGCCTAAATTCTCTGCTTTTCTGATGGCTTCCTCTTTCACTTCGTCCATGTCAATCAATTTTGCTGACTCTTCTTCTAACAAAATTTTACGAGCATCAGAAATGAACATTTTGCGTTTTTTCTCCCGTTTTGGCAACATTCCACCAATCATTTCTTGAATGTTCATCATTGACATTTCGTCAATTGGACCACCCATGACACCAATATTTGGACCATTAGAGGAACGAACATCAATTTCAATTCTCTTATTCTCCAATTCACCTTTTCGCAATTTTTCACGGAATAAATCACGAGTTTTTTGATTCAATTCCTCATCGGTTTCTGGAACAATTGTTTCAAAACCTACTTCTTTTGCCTTCTTTTTCTTACCAGTTTTGCCCATTGCTGGTACAAGTGCCTCCAGAATTATTTCTTCAACAATTTCCAAGGCTTTATCCTTAACTGCTTCTTTACGAGTAGTTTGTACCAAATGAACCGATGATTCTACCAAATCACGAACCATGGATTCGACATCTCGACCCACGTAGCCGACTTCTGTAAATTTAGAAGCCTCAACTTTGGTGAAAGGGGCATCAGCCAATTTTGCCAAACGACGAGCAATTTCGGTTTTTCCAACACCCGTAGAACCAATCATTAGTATATTGTTCGGTGTAATTTCACGTTGCATTTCCTCGGGAGCATTCATGCGTCTCCAACGATTACGAAGAGCAATAGCTACATTTTTTTTGGCATCATTCTGCCCGATAATGTATTTGTCGAGTTCAGCGACAATTTGTTTGGGGGTAAGTGAATCTAAGTTGATGGTCATGTGGATAATTTAATACGAAACGAACAAATTTAATTGATATTTTTTCCTAAATCACAAACTAATCCAAAACTATTCAAATTTCCTGCACTATTGTAGCCAGAGTAGGAATAGGATAGGTCAATAATTTTTGTTTTAAATAAGAAACCAACCGAAAATCCAGAGAATCCGCTTGTATTCATTTGGCTTAATTCACGATTTCTAAGATGATTATAACCTAAGAGAATATTAAAATTTTTATTTAACAATAACTCTACACCAGTAATCAAATGACGACCCAAATTATCAATCGTACTTACCTGATTCTCTATGATGTTACCACTCAAATCCTTCTTTACGATGGTTTTATCTAAATATGTAATATCATATTTATAAAGATGTTGAGCCGTAAAAGAAAAACGCACAGGCATAAATTTTGGTTTGAAAGTTATTCCCATTTGTACATCCAACGGCAAATCTGGATTATCGTTGGGAGTAAAAGTCTTTAGTCTGATTCCCAAATTTTTTATAACAATCCCGTAACACAATTCTTGTTTAGGGTGTTTAAAGACTCCTCCGAAATCAAGCAGAATGGCGGAAGATTTATAGGATTCAACGACTGAACTTACAAATTTTATATTCCCACCAAACGTAATATTTCCCTGTCTTCGTGCATAAGAGAGCGTTAGAGCCAAATCATTTGCGGAGAATTTTCCCAAAATATTTCCAGAAGCATCGGTCTGTTGAAAATCTCCATAACTAATATGCTGAATGGCAAGTCCGACAGGTTGTTTCTTAAAAGATTTGACGAAAGCAACAGACGAGTATTTAATTCCACCTAAATAGGGTAAAAAATTCATACCTAAAAGATTGTTTTCTGAGGTATCTAAAAGGGCGGGATTTTGAAGGAAAGAATTTGGATCAGATTGAGTTTTAGTAATATTTGCTCCCCCTAATGCAGAAATTGTTGGGTTAGATGGGATATTTAAAAATGCGAAACTATTGTTCCCCCCAATCTGAGCCTTAGAAAGGTGAAAAAATAGTAAGAAAAAAATAATTTTAGAAACGCAAATATGTTTTTTCACAGGAACATGACGATAATTTCTACGAATATAATTAATACTAACCAATCCGTCAGATTAAACTGTAATTTAGGTAAATTTGTAGTGTTAATGTGAATATAAAATAAGTAATTAGTAAGTTAATCCCTTAATTATGCCATAATTAACATAAAAATTGAATTAAGTAGTTTATCAAAATTGAATGCTTTATTTTGTTTGTTGTTGCTTAATTAGTAAAAATATTATCATCCACTTTTAAAATAATTATCCATTATTAAATACTTCTTTTGTCCTTTAGAAAGACTATTCATGATACAATTCCAATAAATTTTTAGGCAATTTTATTTTAATGTGTAAGTCATTGATGTGGCCTCACGGAACATTATTGTGCTTGTATTATAAAAGTTAGTAATAGACTCTGTTTGAAAGCGAGTGGATTCGAGTATCTTTTTTGATTATTTTAATCATTAATCTAAACATAAAATTTTACAGAGACATCATCTCTTCTTATTATTATCATAATACATCATTTACCTGTAATTTATAATCACTTATAAAAACCTTATTCATGAAAATTATTGAGTTTGCCTTGTTCGTATTAAAAAAACTTTGTCTAAATATTGCAGGACAATTCTTGTTACAAAGAACCTTATCTCAAAAAATACTTTTGGTAGTACTTTGGTGGTCATTCGTGAATTTACCCTCTCAGGGGCAAATTTCCCTTTCTTTTCCAGTACCACGAGCTGTAGTTCAACGAAATAACGCTAACCAAGCAACTTTAAATATTGCTGGTCGGATTAAAAATAAAGTTGATATGATTGAAGCCCGTTTAGTACCCCGGCCAGAACAATCACGATTGGATACAATTGTTGCAACAGCTTGGCAAACGGTTCAGCTAAACCCTATAAATTTCTTTTCAGGAACGATTTCTGTGAAAGGAGGCTGGTACAATTTGCAAATGAGAGCAATCAAGGATAGCAAAATTGTGATTGATACTTTGATTGTTCAAAGAGTTGGGATTGGAGAAGTTTTCGTCTATGTAGGCCATTCAAACGCACAGGGTGGAGCTTATGGACAAACAGGACCTGATGCAACAGACGACCGTGTAAGTTCTATTGCCGTTGGTAGAGAACCAAGTTGTAATGGTACAAATCCTTTTCAACCCGCCACAAGTTCCGACTCACTTTGGTGCAGATATTTACAAACTGGTGATGCCCAATATCTGCCTATTTTGACATTTTCAAAAGTAACCAGAGCGGGAGGAATTGCCCCATTTTGCCCTAATCCATGGTTTTGGAGCATTATGGGTGATTCTTTAAGTAGGAAATTGAATGTGCCAATAATGCTTTATGGAACAGCTTTTGGTGGTACAAAAAGTGAACATTGGTTTAAGGCCTCACAAGGAATTTTCTTTGACCATGGGTTCGTAAAATCAGCCATAAAGATGCCATACATCAATTTAAAGAATGTATTGCAATTATACATTCCCTTAACTGGCATTCGTGGGGTTTTATGTCTTCACGGTGTTAATGAAAGAAACGATTCGCAGTTGGAAATACAAACTTGGATGCAGGGGTACATTGCTCAAAGTAGGATAGATCTTAAAATTCCCAATTTGGCTTGGATGATTGCCACGGATTCTTATTTACTCGACCACGGTCAATATCCACAACCTTTTCCTTTGAAATTTGAAGCCAGAAACGCACAGGCGTTTATGCAGTCATTACCCAATAATTTTCAGGGTCCAGATTTGGATGTCATAACGGACAATAATGCAGGAAATCCCATAAGCGAGCGTCCAGATGGATTACATTTTGGAAATCAAGGGTTGGTTTCGGCTGCAAATCTTTGGGTAAATTCAATCAATCAAAATTCATTCCTCAAAGGTTCTTCTCCAAAATTGGCTCAGCCATTTGCTGTAAATAGTTTACAATCAGGTAATTGGCAAAAAACAGAAACTTGGGATTGCAATTGTTTTCCTCAAAAATATCACTCTATGATTATTAAGCCTGGGCATACCATTCAAGTAGATGCCATAAAATCCAAGCCTTTAAATTT
>JAYVIV010000267.1:0-8858 GCA_043769985.1 Arcicella sp. | reverse complement strand
TTTACCATCAAAAAGATGTCGAATTGCCGCTTCTGGACCCGAAAATTCTGTTCCTGCCATCGGGTGAGTAGCCACAAAATTTTGACGGTTTGGATGATTTTTAACCGCATCAATCACAGGCTTTTTCGTTGAACCCACTTCGATAACTACTTGATTATCAGTAATTAAATCTAATATTTCTGGTAAAATAGAAGTCAAAGTATTCACTGGCGTTGCCACAATGATGATGTCAGATTGTACCACAGCATCTTTTAAGGAAGCCACGAAATCTACCAAGTTCAATTCAAGTGCTTTCGCAGTATGTAATGGATTAGTATCAACACCAATCAGCGTATCAATAAAGTGGTTTTCTTTCAAACTTAAAGCCATGGAGCCACCAATTAGCCCAAGTCCTACAATAGTAATTGTCATTGTTATGTAAGGTATGAATTATGAGGTATGAGGTTCGACACTTACATCATCCCTTATACCTCAGACCTCATACCTAATTTTTATAAATTTCCTTCAAATATTTTCACCGCTGGTCCAATCAAAAAGATATTTTCATAACCAGTTTCAGTGCGGTCAAATTCAATTCGTAAATTTCCACCAACCACTTTTATATCAATGGCTTTCTCAAAGCCAAAGCGTAAGTTTGCCGATAAAGCACAGGCAGTTACACCCGTTCCACAGGCATAGGTCTCATCTTCAACCCCACGTTCATACGTGCGAACCTCTAATTGATTATCGCCAGTCACTTCAACGAAATTTACATTAGTTCCTCCACGGCTCACAAAAGGCTCACTATAACGAATGGTTTTCCCTTGCGTATAGACATCTAAGGTTTTCAAATCGTTAGTATATTCCACGTAATGAGGTGAGCCAGTATTCATGAAATCATACTTCTCTGTTCTTTCAATTTGACTAACGTCAATCATTTTCAGGGAAATTACCTCGGGCGTAATTTTCGCTTCGTGTTCACCATCAGTGGCGATAAAGAGCGTAGAATCGCCAATGATACCTAAATCATGAGCAAATCGAACCAGGCAACGTCCCCCGTTACCACACATAGACCCTTCTGTTCCGTCGGAATTAAAATAAACCATACGGAAATCGTAGCCCTCTGCATTTTGCAAAAGCATTAGACCATCTGCTCCAATTCCAAAACGGCGATGGCACAAGTCAGCAATATATTTTTGTGAGATTGAAAAAGTTTCTTCACGGTCATCAATTACCACAAAATCGTTTCCAGTACCTTGATATTTATAAAATTTCATGTTTCAATGTTTGTTATTCGATGTTCGATATTGGGGAAATGGACGGTATTCCGTAATTCCTAACCCCCCAATTACCTAATCCCTAAAACCCGATTAAATACTTTTCTTTCAAAACCTTCAAATGATGAATTTCATGCCCTGCAATCATCCACACCAAAGCCCGTGATGAAACTGCATTGCCATTGGCAGAACCAATTTGCGAACAAACCTCTTCAGAAAATGATTTAAACAGTGCAAGTGAACTTTCACGAACCAAACGATACTGTTCTAACAAAGATTCAAAACTAACTTCCGAAAACTTGGCTCCCTCTGCATACTCATTCTCATCAAAACCAGGCAAAGATTGTTTTTCACCCCGAGCAATACATAAAGCCCGAAAGCCAAATACTCTTTCGGTATCAGTCAAATGACCTAATATTTCATGCGGTGACCACTTTCCAACATCATATCGAAAGTTTTTTTTCTCCTCCGACAAACTTTTATAGAGATTTACAACCACATCTTTGTTCACCGTAAGTGTTTCAATAACGTTTTGATTATCAACCTGTTCTATATAAAAAGAAAAATATTTATTCTGCGGATATTCGTTTCCAGTAGGTTTTTGCATGATTTTTTCAATTTTTTTTTCAACAAAGATATTGCATTGTCCGAAAAAACATCTACTTTTGTATCACAATTCAACGACAACGAGTTAAGAGTTTTAGAAAAATTGCTCGTTTAGGACACAATTGATAAGGTTTGGTAGTTCAGTTGGTTAGAATACATGCCTGTCACGCATGGGGTCGCGGGTTCGAGTCCCGTCCAGACCGCAAATAGCACTCATACGAGTGCTATTTTTGGTTTAAAGCCGTTTTGTAGCGTTTTGAGAGGGATTGAATTTTAACCGTTTACTATGTTTTAGCAGATAATAGCAAACTTTTTGCTACTCGTTTGATACCAGCTTCTTTGTCATTTTAAGATGGTAGGTTTGTTGCTCACGCAAATAAAACCAAGTAAAATGAAAGCAAAGTATAGTTTGGTCTTTGACCGAAAAAATGAAATCCTTAAAAAAGGTAAAGGGTTAGTTCAGATTCAAGTCTATTTAGATGGGGGTAGAAGGTACTTTTCTACAAAGCTCTATCTCACTACAAAAGAATGGGATTTCAAGACCAATTCTACCAAAGAACCTTACACAGGAAAACTATTAAGAGAACGCATTGCTGAGTTAGAAAAATTTGAAGTTGAATACAGAGCTTTACATCAAAAATTTAGCTTGTCTGATTTTGAGTTGTTACTCAATCCTCCCAAGGTTGAAGTTGTGCCTGAGCCTATCAAAATATCCTTCACCGAATTTTTCAGAAATCAACTCTCCAAAGAAACGCAGTTAAAGAAAGTAACTTTAACAAACCAAACAAACTGTCTCACTAAACTAACGGAGTTTAGAGAAGTGATTGAGTTTTCGGACTTGAATTATGCTCTTCTACAAGATTTTGAGATATTTTTGAAGAATGTAAAAGGTTTGAAAGTCAATACAATTGAGAAATACCATCGGCAGTTCAGAAAGTACATCAACTCAGTAACTACTAACTAATTCGACATGCTGATTTGATAGCATATACTTATTACAATATCCTTTATTACAGAAAAAATAATCAGTAATCAGAATCTATCACGTTCTATCATTTTGAAATTGTAGGAATTTACTATATCTTCCATTAAATTATGCTTTGTAAATAACGACATTGACTTTTTCTGTCTCAATAGCATAAAATTTGACTTAAAAATTAATAGGAGTATGAAAATTACAAAATTGGTATTACAAGATTTTAGATGTTTTGAAAACTTTGAAATAGATTTTTTAAATATCTATAATACTCATGTAATTATAGCTGAAAATATGGTTGGTAAATCTGCGATATTGGCTGCTCTTAAACTATCTGCGAATACCTACACAAGTGGACTTAAAACTGAAAGACAGATTCAAATTACTGACCATCGGGTAATAGGAAATAATCCTATTGCTGATATTACACCAGAAGTATCGATTATCACAAATGCAATATTGGATTTTGGGAAAAATGAATCTCAAATAGCTACTTGGAAAAAATATAAAACGAAACCTTCGGGAGAACGAACTAAAATTGAAATATTGCACGGTTCAGATGTTAGGAAAAAGAGTAAGGAAATAAACAAATTAGCAGCAGAAGGAAAAGCGATACAACCATTGTTGGGATATATTGGCACTGAATATATTCACGTAGAATCATCAGACACAGTTAATTGGGAAGTGAATGGAAAAAGTTTAGATGGCTATAAAGGTTGTTTTGACGATAAATCTATTAAAAAGTTCCTCTTCAAATGGCTTGATAGAATAGATGGATTACTTAATGAAATAAGTCGGAAAGCTATTATGGCTGAAAGTTACAAAGACGTACCAGAAAATGCTATGTACGTTTTTAAAGAAGCCGTGTTGTCAATATTACCAGATATTGAAATAATTGAATGGTCTCATGATGCAAAACAACCTATGATAAAATTTCAGAATGGTGATATTCGTCTTTTTGAAATGCTTAGCGATGGTTATCGTTATCTTATTTTGCTGGCGGGAGAACTTGCTACCAGAGCCTTTATTTTGAATAAATATCTTGGTAAATCTGTACTAAAAGAAATTAAAGGTTTAGTAATTATTGATGAATTTGGGATTCACTTACACCCATCATTGCAAAATGATGCCTTAATACGATTACAAAAAACATTTCCTAATGTACAATTTATCATATCTACTCATTCTCCCTTATTACTAAATGGATTAAAAAAAGAGCAAGTTCATATACTTTCAATTGATGAAGAAGGTAAGCGGATAGTATCAAATCCAGATGTGGATATTATAGGTTTAGGAGCAAATGAGATTTTAATAAAAATATTTGGTCTTAATTCAACGATGGACGAACAGTTTCTCAATTGGAATCAAGAATATACACAACTATTTAACAAGAAAATTAACACAGAGCTTAGTCCAATGGAAAAAGACCGATTTATAGAATTATCAAAAAAATTAGCGGAAGTTCGCTTAGACCCAGAGCTTAATCTTACGAGTCAAGACGACACTTTAACCCAAATTATCAAAGAGAAAATAAATTTAAGACAATCTTCTAACAGTACAGTTTCTTTGCTGGAATCTGATGCCAATATTGAGCAAGAAGTAGAACATATTTTAGATAATATTTTTAAAAAATAGATAATGGTTTATATTCCATACCCAAGAACTGATTTAGATAATAATCAAGAACTGATTAAATGGAGAGCTAAAAGCCCCAAAAATGAAGGTGATTGGAAGTCATTGAAAGAATATTTAGTAAATAGTGCCAGAATAAACCCTAATGACCATCCCATCACAAAATGTTGGTATTCTGAATTACCACAAGGGGATAATTATGCTTTGGATGTTGAACATTTTAGACCAAAAAATTCAGCAGTCCCTCTAATGCAAAAACAAATAGAACAGATTGAAAAATTAGCGGAAGTACCTTTTGAACAGGAAAATACATCAGGTAGTTATTCATGGCTAGAGTTTGATTATAGAAATTATAGAATTGTAACAGCATTAACCAATCGAGGTGGAGCAAAACATATCTATTTTCCTGTGGTTAAAGGAACAAAAAGACTTCAAAATACACAATTGCCTTGGAAAACGGCGGAATACCCATTCTTATTAGACCCCGTAAATCCTCTTGATGCCAAACTTTTATTCGTTAAGCCCGATGGAACAATGTCTCCCCTTTCTCCCAAAATAGGGCTGACAGCACAAGAGTTTAGTAATTTATCCAATAGTTGGCATTCTGATGGCTTCAACTATATAAGAGCTTACACAACGATTATTTTATACAGACTTAATGAAACCGTATTTATTCAAGGGCGAAAAGAGGTTTATGATAGGGTAAAAGATGAAATGACTAACCTTACTTTGCTCCTTGAAGAAAACCCTAATAGCCAAGTTTTAGCTCGTATTGTTACTAATATAACTAAAATGATTTTTCCTTCTGCTCCATTTTCTTTGGCTGCAAAATCAGCATTATTAGCATTTGAGCCTACTAATACTAATAATACCATTGCAACCCAAACAAGAAATATTGCTCAAAAATATTAGCAAAGGTCGAACAAGAAGTAAGATCTATTAATACAGATTGGGACAAGCCATAACTATTATCTATATCATTCCATTCATGTCAAAGTATCTATGCTTTTAAGTTAGCCCTACTAAAATACCCTCTTGTGAATTATACTTATAATAAAATTCATTCCCTGTGTTGAGCTTCATTCTGAACTTTTCTCTACATCTTTTGGAACGGCTACTAAGATTAACCGTTTTGGGTTTCATCGTGATTCAGGTACGTATTTCTTTTCTAATCGTGCCTTAACGGCTGATGGTAAAATCATTGAACCTGACGAGTTTAGTATCATCCAAAGTGATAAATATTGTCTCTCAATGCCCATGACAAATGTGAAGATGAAAAAGCGTTTTTTCTTGACTGACAATGAGGTAACGTTTAACGATTGGTTCAAAGTTTATTCGGATGCTCACACGATGGATAAGGCTTTTATTCCAGTTTGTTTCTATGTGATGTCGTTGTTTCGGGATGTTATGGTGAAACATAAAGGCTCATCGCCTATCATGTATCTCAAAGGCTCTGCGGGAACGGGAAAGAGTAGTATCATTCGTAGCCTTACGTGCTTGTTCGGGTTTCAACAGGAGGATATTAATCTAAAATCCAAGAACACCGAAGCCGCTTTGGTGAAATTAATGAGTCAGTCAGCTAATAGTTTAATTTGGATGGATGAATATCACAATGATTTCGACCATGAAGGACTTTTGCAAGCGGCTTATGACAATGCAGGGTATCATAAAACCCCTGATTCAAGTAAGAGTAATACCGAGACAGACAGCATCGACATTCACTCAGCGTTGGCTCTCACGAGTAACTTCATTCCAAGCAATGACATCTTCTTCTCTCGGTGCTTACTAATCCAAGTAGAGAACAAAGAAAAGACTTCACAACAGAAAGAAGGTTATGCCAAATTGAAAGAAATGGAGGCATTAGGTTTGGGAATAATCACGGTTGAAATCCTCAGACATCGCTCCTTGATTCTGGAAAATTATAGCAAGGTATTCAAGCAACTATCTGGACGTATTGAAGAGCATTTCAAGCATGAGACAATTGCAGAGCGACTAATTAGTAATATGGTTCAAACCATGACGTGTGCGTATATTCTGCAATGTCATGGCTTGATTGCGGTTTGTGAATCGACTGAACAAGAGGATATTTTAAACGACTTCGTGGACATGGGTGTGCTGTATATGAGAAGGCAGTTACAGATTCAAGAAGAAGCATCCATATTATCTGAGTTTTTCGGAATTATTCAGATGCTTTATGAGGATTTTAAACTTCACGAAGGTGTGCATTTTCGATTTGATGGGAACTTGTTAAGTTTACGATGGTCTTCAATTTATCCAATTTACAAGCAACGTTACAGGTCTGTTTATCATAAAGACTCTCCTGATAAAGATTCTATCCTTCAAGAGATTTTGAAGTTGGAATTGCCACGGGTTAAGAAGGAGGTTATCAGGACAATACGTTTTAGAGATGAGACAATACTTAATAACAACACTCTAAATAATTCATCAAGTAATTCATTGTCAATTACTTATGATGAATATTTGCAAAGATTTGGTCTTGATTTAACTAATAGAAATGTAAATGTATAGAACGTTTCTACGAAAATTTTTATAAGAGATTTTTTACAACGCTACAACGAATATTACAACAGTCTGATTATCAATTAGTTATTATTTTTTTTATTAATTTTATCGTTGTATTTCCGTTGTAATTCCGTTGTAATCGTTGTAATTTAAAATTCCCGTTGTAATCGTTGTAACGGTTTACAACGGAATTACAACGGAGAAAATGAGATAACTTTCTGAAAATCAATTATTTAACTTTTCGTTGTAGCGTTGTAAAAAAACGGCTTTAAAAATTTGATTGTAAATGTCATTTACATTTACATATTCTTCATAAAATACAATTCAAAAATATTATGTCTCAGCTTGTTTTGAAGGAGAAAGATGTTCGGAATATACTGAAAGTATGTAGAACAAATGCTTATGAAGTTATTAATGAAATAAGAGAAGAATATCCCCATTCTAAGAAACTAAAAGGCAGCAAAGTACGGACAGAAGACCTTGCCCATGCCTACGACCTGAAAGTGGAAGATATTTACAGAACTCTGAAAGAATAACGATAACATAAACCCCGAAAACGCTCGCCAATGGTGGGCGTTTTTTGTGTTTTACCATACTCAGTTCATATAGTCCGTATTGTTCATATTGTCCGCTGGGGGTGGCGGTTTTACCCTAACATTGTGAACGTTTTACGAAGTTTTACGTCTGTTTTACTTGTAGATGGCATTTTAAACATTTTAAATATTATCAGCAATGAGTGAATTATCACACAACATCAACGTCAGGCTGACTCATCAAATGAAGAAAAAAATCATGGATGAGTCGCATCGTGTAACAATGAATATGTCTGAGTACATATTATTTTCAATGGAAGATTATTGGGGAATGAGAAACAATGGAACGACCTCTCAGTCAAATAATGAAGAGCAACAGAGGCTTTCGGCTTTGTTATCCACCACCCAAACCGAGCTTTTGAGAGCTAAAAATGAAATCAGTCAATTATTGACTGATAAAAATTCTTTGGCTGAAACGCTTCACTCTCAGAAAAACAGTATTTGGCAAGAAGCCAACGAGACGGCACTGCGGTTATCTCATCAGAATATTGAGCAAGAAAAAGCACTTGCAGTTCAGCAATTTAGAGAGCAATCTTTGAATCAAATTGCACAATCCGACCAGCAAGTTCAATGGTATGCTAATCGCTTGCAACAATATGAAAACGATATGGTTAAAAGTATCTTTAACTTGACTCGACAACATCCAACGCTTTCGCAAGAAATTCAAGATTTTCCGAATGTCGTACATTACTTGGCGTATCAGTTCCATCAACAATTCTTAAACCCCGCAGCCAATGTATAGCGAAAATTTTCTTTACGCAAAAGACCCTTTTGGAATGTTCATCGTTAAAGGTTCAGGAGGATTTGTAGGTTTTAAACCACCCAAAAAGAAGTCTAATTTTTGGGAGATTCTTCTGATTGTTTGTGGTATTATTTTGATTGGATTAGTTATCGTTTTTCGGGATGTTATTTGGGAAATTTTCTTTCCAAAATCTAAGGTAATTAATCCTCAAAAAACAGAGAGTAAAATCATTGAACCCGAAGTAATTCAGACGGAAGTAATTCCTAAAATTCCCTTCAAACTTCTGCCCGAATGGAAGGTTATCAAACGCTATGACATTGCAGATGAAGCCACTTGGGATAATGAATTTATCCTCGCAAAATTTGATGAAGGTAAAGCTGAGTTTGTTAAAAATAAAGGGTGGTTGATTTATGGATAGGCGTATAACAAAACGGAACTATGCACAATTTGGCGGAGTCACCTCTCCCCAACCCCTCTCCTTAAAGAGAGGGGCTTTAAGCCAGATTAAAGTCCTTCCCTTTAAGGGGAAG
>JAYVIV010000266.1:0-2436 GCA_043769985.1 Arcicella sp. | reverse complement strand
ATTCTTTCACCACCCATTAGTCCTCCACATCGTAGAATTGTGACATTTCGAGATAACGTTTTTAATAAATTTTCAACCTTAATTAAGGTATGATTTTCTATAACTTCATCATCTTCCGTCATTTCCCGATTTAGGTCTGGATAGACAGAGGTTGAAGAAGTATAAATAATTGATTTGATGGTAGATGAAGGCAAATATTCCAGTAAAGATTCAATTTGCTGCACATGAAAATCTTCGCCATACTTGCTCGCTCGTGGGGGAATACAAATGATTAAAACTTCGGAGTTTAAAAACGTTGTTGTCTGTGTCCCCATAGACAACGGTGTATCCATAATTTTAGTTGTCTGTGAAGACACAGACAATGGTGTATCCATAATTTTAGTTGTCTGTGAAGACACAGACAACAACGTTTCTAACGGGACTTCAATCTGAGGAGAAAAATTAAGCAAAAAAGGCTCAATCCCCGCATCTGAAAGCAAAGCAATTTTATTTTCAGAAGTCGTTGAGCCTTTGACAGAATGACCATTTTCTACTAAATGTTTTCCGAGTGGCAAGCCAAGCCAACCACAACCTAAAATGCTGATTTTCATAAAAGAAGCCCCCCAGCCCCCGAAGGGGGAGTTTTACGTCCAAAATTGAGGACGAATAATTCCCTCTTCGGGGGTTAGGGGCTTTTATTTATTGATAAAATTTCTTCCACAAAATATACTCTTCCACCACCTCTGGCACCATGTATTTTATAGACTGATTATTCTTTAAACATTCCCGAATAAAAGTAGCTGAAATATCCAAGGATGGGGCGTTTACCAATTTCACATTTGGATGATTCTCTAAGTCACTTTTCACCGAATTGGGTCTGGGATAGACGTATAAGCCAAAATATTCCAAGATTTTATCGTGATTTTTCCAGTTGGGGAATTGTGCCAAGTTATCGCCCCCGATAATCAATCTAAACTCATGTTGCGGATGTTTTTCTTGTATGCGTATGAGCGTATCAATCGTGAAAGAGGGCTTTGGCATTGAAAATTCAATGTCCGTTGCTTTGAATTTAGCGTTATCAGCAATAGATTTTTCAACCATCGTCAAACGGTCAAATTCGTGCAAAAGAGAATTATTCTTCTTGAATGGATTTTGCGGCGAAACCACAAACCAAACTTGGTCTAAGTCGGTGGTGGTTGCCATGACATTTGCCACAATCAAATGTCCAATATGAATAGGGTTGAATGACCCAAAGAATAAACCGATTTTCATGTTACTGTAGCTCGAAGTAGCACTTCGAGAATCTATGTCCAATTATTCGTCCATTCTCGAAGTGCTACTTCGAGCTACAGTATTACTTCACAAATTCCTCAAATAATACCTGTGCCTTCCTAAATGCAGTTGTTAAATCGTCGTTTATCAGAATAACATCAAATTGATCTTGAAATGCCATTTCAAATTTCATTTTAAAAACTCGTTTTGAGATAGAGTCCTCTGAATCTGTTCCTCGGTCACGAAGCCGTTTTTCTAATTCTTCAACGCTTGGCACTTTCACAAAGATTGATAAAGCTCTTTCTTTGTAATATTCCTTCAACTTTACGCCTCCACGCACATCCACATCAAAAATCACGTGTTTGCCTGATGCCCACAATCTTTCAATTTCAGATTTTAACGTACCATAATAAGCTCCTGAATATACTTCCTCCCATTCCACAAACTCGTTATTGACGATTCTTTCTTTGAATTCCTCGGGTGTCATAAAGTGATAATCTTTTCCATTTTCTTCGTTACGTCCACGCTTGTCACGGGTACAGGCGGAGATTGAAAAGCCCAAGTTTTCGTTGTTAGCCAAAAGATGTTTGACAATAGTAGTCTTTCCCGAACCAGAAGGGGCAGAGAAGATGATGAGTTTACCGTTTTCCAAGAGTGATTATCTTATGTTGTGACAGATTTACTCACTTCAAAAAGTGGTAAATCTCAGATATTTTGCAAAAATAAAAAGTTATTAAGTTAAATCATTTAAAATGACAAACTTAATAACTTTTAATAACTTATTTTTAATAATCGAAATATGATTCTGTAACATATTCTATCATTCTCTCAATCATTCATTATATCATTAGCTTCATAACGCACTGATTTTCTGTTTAATACAGTCAATCAAACTGGCTGGAACGCATTTTTTTTCCAATCTTAATTGCATAGTTTCTTTGATACATTTTTCAAGCTCGTATCCCTTTTCGCAGGGTAAGCAAGTATTCATATTCAATCTGAACTGGTTAATCTGCTCATCTGATGCCTGACCATCCACAATCAATTGCACCATTTTCATGCACTCAGCTTGATGCTCGCATGATATCTTTTTTTGAATTTTCTCAGCCTCGGAAACCATTGTTTTTTATAGATTACGCAATATTTAATATTGGTCTATTTAATTGTTTATTGTTTATTACTCAA
>JAYVIV010000265.1:0-14667 GCA_043769985.1 Arcicella sp. | reverse complement strand
TTCTTAAAACGTATATTAACCTTTGTTTAAGACGTATAAACTTAAAGTAAAACAAGATTTTTTCTGAGTAAACAAAGCCCAACAAATGGTTTTTTAAGTAGGAATTTTTTATCTACTTTTAGGTTCAATCTAACAAAAACTTTTGTTTATGCAGTTATCTTTATCATCAAAATCACACACAGATACTTTTTCAAAACCACTTTTAAGACATCCATTGAGCATTGGAAACGAGTTTATGCATCATCCTATCAACCAATTATCTGAAGAAGCTGAAAATGATTTTCAAATAATCACCCAATATGCCGAATCGCAAGGGTGGATTGAATGGGTTGATTTTGAGAAACACTTAAAAAAAGGCAATAACTCTGTGGTAATTTCAGATACAAATCAAACAATTTTATATGTCAGTAATGGTTTTGAACACATGACGGGCTATTCTGAGATATTTATTAAAGGGAAAAAGGCTAAGCTTCTGCAAGGAGAAAATACAGAAATAGACGTGCTAACTACTATTCAAAAAGCCGTTGAAAAACGTGAATTTGTGGAATGTATTTTGACTAATTATCGAAAAAATGGGGAAGAGTATTTATGTAAAATCAAAATTTTTCCCATGTTTAATCAGTCAAATGAGTTAGTAAATTTCGTTGCTTTAGAAAGCGAGATTTTTGTATAGTAAATTACTTAAAACACAAAATAAAAATTAACTATCTTTGTAAAATGAATTGAAAAGCCTTTCCAATGATTTGGAAAGGCTTTTTTGAAATATAACGGACTTACACGGGCAACGCTTGCACCCCACTAAACGTGAGTACAAGCGTTGCCCATGATTCATTCAATGCAAAAATCACAAATTCAGTATTCAATCGGAGCAATCTTAGTGGTCATTGGTTCTATTTGCTTTGCGGGAAAAGCCGTTTTAGTCAAATATAACTATATCCATTATCACGTTGATACTGTCTCTTTACTGGCTCTAAGAATGTTAATTTCTGCCCCTTTTTACTTGATAATTCTCTTTTTTCAGAATAGAAAACAAAGTGAAGTGCCAAAACTTAATAGTAAAGAATGGGTTTGGATGTTGTTCATTGGATTGGTGGGTTACTATTTAGCCTCCTTCTTCGATTTTTGGGGATTAAGCTACATTACTGCCAGTGTGGAACGATTAATTCTTTTCACTTACCCAACTATAGTGGTGATTTTATCGGCAATTTTTCTCAAGAAGCCAATCCATAAAATTCAATATTTTGCTCTTGCTGTTACGTACATTGGCGTTGCCTTAGCCTTCGTTCCTGACCTGAGAATGGGTATGCAAAAAAACTTGATTGTTGGTTCGGGTTTGATATTTTTAAGTTCCTTAACGTATGCAATCTATTTGATTGGCTCGGGCGAAATGATTCCAAAAGTCGGAGCATTACGCTTCACTTGTTACGCCATGCTCATTTCAACCATCATGATAATTATTCATTATTCAGTATCGGTTGGAGGAAACTTATTCGCTTATCAATCAGCGGTTTACTGGCTTTCAATCACGATGGCGGTTTTCACAACGGTCATTCCATCATTTATGATTTCGGAGGGAATTAAAAGAATAGGCTCAGGAAATGCTTCCATCATTGCCAGTATTGGACCAATTGCAACGATAATCATGGCAAATATTTTCTTAGATGAAATCGTAAATTCTTGGCAAATCATTGGAACGTTTATCGTTTTGGGAGGGGTTTTAATGATTTCTTGGAAAGGGGTGAAGTAAGGAGTTGATGGTTGGAATTATTTGAAAAATTATCTTGAATTATAATTAACACTTTTACCTATAAAAGCCTCTAATTTTAAAAATCAGAGGCTTTTATATTTTTTGTAAAAAATCTACAACATACTCACAAAGTTATCAAACAAATAACGAGAATCGTGCGGACCAGGAGATGCCTCTGGGTGGTGTTGTACTGAAAAAGCTGGCTTATCGGTTCTGCGTAAACCTTCCACCGTTTTATCATTCAAATTTATGTGTGTAAGCTCCACATTGTCAGCGTCTTGCAACTCTTTCATCTCCACGGCGAAACCATGATTTTGTGATGTAATTTCAGAAAGACCCGTCATTAAATTCTTCACTGGGTGGTTCAACCCACGGTGTCCATTCTTCATTTTATACGTCGAAAGTCCCGAAGCCTGAGCCAAAATTTGATGTCCTAAGCATATCCCAAAAGTTGGATTATTAGCATCCACAATTTGCTTAACCGTTTCAATCGCATAGGGCATCACGGCTGGGTCGCCAGGTCCGTTTGATACAAAATAACCATCTGGATTCCACGCCGACATCTCTTCAAAAGAGGTTTTTGCAGGGAATACTTTAAGGTAGCAACCTCTATCAGTCAAATTGCTCAAAATACTTTTCTTCACCCCCAAATCCAATACCGCCACTTTGTGTTCTGCATCAGGTTCACCCAAGAAATAAGTCTCTTGCGTACAGACCTGAGAGGATAATTCCAAGCCCTCCATTGGTGGGATTTTCGCTAATTCCTTCTTTAATTCCTCCACGTCCAAAATCTCCGAAGAAATGATGCAATTCATCACGCCTGCCTCACGTATGTGACGTACAATCTGGCGAGTATCCACACCCGAAATACCCACAATATTCGCTTTTTCAAAGTAATTTTGAAGAGAACCATCGGCAGTTTTGCGAGAATGAATTGGTGAAAATTCATTACAGACCATGCCCGAAATCTTCACAGAGGACGATTCAGCCTCTAAATCTTCCACAACACCATAGTTTCCAATGTGTGAAGTTGTGTTGACCACCACTTGCCCAAAATAGGAAGGATCAGTATAAATTTCCTGATAGCCCGTCATGCCCGTATTGAAACAAATTTCTCCACCACTTGTCCCGATTTTTCCGAGTGCATTTCCTTTAAAAAATGTACCATCTTCCAACAACAAAATGGCTGGTTGGCTTTGTGTTACTTTCATTATATCCTTGCTTTTATTTTGATTAGTATTTAGAATTTTGTTACATTTGTGTTATCTAAACAGAACGTTTCGGACGTATGCGTGACCTTTCTAAGTACATGGCGCTTGTTTGATTGTTAAGCCCCTACTTCGTAGAGGCTTTTCTTTTATATAACGTCTTCATTGCCAGACTTTTACGTTTCATTCGTACTTCCTCCACGTAGAAATAACAAATCCCATTTATCTCTTTTTCGTACTTTATTAAATCTGTTCCGATACTACTCTTTTCTCCAAAAGTAATAATATCTGGACTTCTCACGATACTTGGAATCAACAAATAATCATCAATCATAACGGCTATTTGCCCTCTACTTATTTCCTTACTTCCCAAACCATGTTTATTCTGTGTGTGAACAATAGCATAATTATCAATAGTTCTTTTGAAAGGCTTTTTTATATCTATTAATAGTTCCTTGAGAAACAATCATTCATCTAATTCTAAAAAGTGTAATTCTATCGTTTTCAGTTGGTTAGATGTACCCTCAAAAGCATATTTTATCAATTCAGAAAGTTCATCATTCATTTTTCATAAAATTATTGTGGTCATTTTTAAAAATCTACAAAAAAGGAGGTCAATAAACTTGACCTCCTAAAATATTATTAAAACCACAAAACGCCTTTCATTGAAGGTAAATCCTCGGCTATTTTCCAGTTTTTGTTCATTCAGATTTTGTAATTTTTAATTCTCCTGCAAAGATAAGGTATAAAAGATTTTTGGGCAAATTAATTTCTTACAAACAAAAAACCTTACTCGGAATCCAAGTAAGGTTTATGTAATCAAGCATTTATATAAAATTTTTTGTGAGTAAAGTTTTAAGATTACCGCAAGGACGGGAAGACGCAAGTTTTTTTTAATTGCATCTCCCCGTCCTTGCGGTATGTAAAGTTCACTTATCAAGTGAAAAAGACTTGCGTCCTCCCGTCCTTGCGGTATGTAAAGTTCACTTATCAAAAATAGAAAGAAACTTGCGTCCTTCCGTCCTTGCGGTTATACCTACTTTACTCACTCATCAAACTCGCTCGAATCACCTTTTTATCCAACTTGCCAACGGAGGTTTTTGGAATTGCAGAAGCAAATTCTACTGAACTCGGAATCGTCCACGCTGTAATGGTATTATCATCAACATAACGTTGCATAAATATTTTCAAGTCTTCTTTCGTCATACTATTTCCTTCTTTCAATACAATCATGGCGTGTGGACGTTCGCCCCACTTAGCATCTGGAATACCCACAATTGCCACTTCCATCACTGCTTCGTGTTGTCCAATTAAATTTTCCAAATCAATTGAACTTACCCATTCACCACCCGTTTTTATTACGTCTTTTATTCTGTCCGTAATTTTCAGGGAATTATCAGAATTCATCGTTGCCACGTCGCCTGTGTGTAGCCATCCATCCGACCATAATTCCTCCGATTTTTCGGGTTCGTTATAATATCCTTGGGTAAGCCACGGAGTTCTTGCCGTCACTTCTCCAATTGATTCATTATCTTTTGGAGCAACATTTCCATTATCATCAATTAATCTTAAATCCACAAAAATAGCGGGTGTTCCAGAACGTGTGCGAGCCTCCACCTGAAAGTCAACATCTGGGTTTATTTTATCCTTCGGACTCACATAAACGGTTGAAAGAATCGGACAAGTTTCCGACATTCCGTAGCCCGTAATCACATCTACTCCTCGCTGAATTGCTGCTTTGGCTAAAGTCTTTGGCAAGGCAGATCCACCAATCACAACTTTCCATTTCGAGAGGTCAATATTCTGGGTTGCAGGGTGTGAAACAAACATCTGCAATATGGTAGGAACGCAATGCGAGAACGTCGCTTTTTCCTTAACAAAACATTTCAAAACGGTCTCGGGGTCAAATTTACCTATGTAAACCTGCTTAGTATTACACATTGTTGCCACATAAGGAAATCCCCAAGCATGCACGTGGAACATCGGCGTGAGAGGCATATAAACATCCGAATTATTGAAACGGCATGCCCCATCAATGGCACTAAAAGTTACGGCAACTGAAAGCGTATGTAAAACTAATTGACGATGCGTAAAATAAACACCCTTCGGATTTCCTGTTGTTCCCGTAGTATAAAAAGTAGTGGCAACGGCATCTTCATCAAAGTCTTCAAAATCATAAACGTCTGATTCTTTGCTCAATAATTCTTCGTATTCCCCTACGATTGGAAGTGATGTTTCCATTGAATATTCTCCACCATCTGCACAAACGATGATACTCTTCACGGTTTTCATGTCTTTTGATAATGATTCCAATAAAGGCAAAAAGTCTGCATGACAAATGATTACGACGTCTTTTGCATGATTGATGGTATAAAGAATTTGAACGGGTGATAGTCTCCAATTAATAGTATGAAGGACATTTCCTGTCATCGGAATTCCGAAAAAAGATTCTAAATAACGATGAGAATCATAATCCAAAACGGCAATCGTTTGGCCGCCATTTAATCCTAATTTCTTAAAAACGTTTGCTTGTTTTCTTACTCGCTTGTTTAGCTCAATATAATTGTATCTTATTTGATCTTTATACACAATTTCGTTCTCAGGCTCAATCATGGTTGAATAAGCCAAAATACTTTTGATGAGTAATGGAAATTTAAAGGCTTTGCTTGCTGAAGGTAATTTACGGATATTCATAGAATTATGATAAAATATATAAAATGATTAATATTTTTCAAAGATAACAAAACATAGGAAGAAAGTGAAGAAAGAGGATTATTTTTAATTTTAATGTTTTTTTGTAAAAAAAATCATATTTTTGAAGAACAGAAACAACCCTTTGCTCATTAAAACCGTCTATCTTTAAACAATTATTGATTCATTACAAAAATGAAAACATAATCATTAGTATATCAAGTAGTTATAGATATAGACAGTATTTCCTATTAATTTGTGATTTATGATAATGAACTAACCGTTTAAAAAATTTGGACATTTTTCTATGGTTTATAGATGTTCTTAGCTTAAATTTACTTGTCAATTAGTAAATTATCCAGTAAAACTTGAAGAGTAAATATATTTGAGCAATTTATTTTCAAATTACTGACACATTATACTTGGTTTAAATCTTAACCTAAAATTCTTATCCAAATATTATTAATTATGAACAACCTTACTCATAAGACTCTTTTAGCCCTACTATTTGTGGCAATGTCCGTTACTTCGTGGGCAAATGGGTCTCCAAAGGACAAAGAAAATCCATCTTTTAAGAAATCTAATAAAATTGCTATTCCTCCAGCCCCTCCAGGTATTGCCTATTTGGGAGTTGATCGATGCGGATTTCAATCGGCGGGCGATGCTCGAAGTTCTGTGATTTTAGAATCATCTGGCTGTGGTAATGGCTTTATTCAATGGTACACTGCAAACGACAGAATTAATCTTGGTAGAAATAACTTCGGTAACAGAAAATATCTCGATATTCTTTCTGATATAAGTGTTTATGCAACTTGTACGGAATTTGGTGAGGAAAGTGCCCCTTCTCAGAATGTATTTATAAAATATCTATCTGCCCCACCTTTTCAACCATTTATTACACAAGACAAAAAAGTTGTTTGTGATGGTGAATTAATCACTCTTCAATCAAGTTTGACTGATCCTAAATTTATATATCGTTGGGAGAGAGGTATTACTCAAACGCCTACGCAAGGAAGTTTAATTGACATAAATACTGTTGGACAAGGTTCTCCAACCTTAAAAGCTAAGATTCCTGGGTATTATTTTCTATCAGTGATTTCTCCAGATTGTCCACAAGTGCCTGTTTATGCACTTGGACAAGTATATGCAGAGTTTTATTCAGTACAAAAACCAAAAGTAACTGCAAGTGATACCGTTTTTTGTGAAGATAAATCCGTTTCTCTGAAGGCTGATAGTTCTCAATTTGTATCAGGGTATTCTTGGTATGTTAACGGAACGAAGCAAGACAGTTTAGGGACAAAAAGTTTAGTGAGTGCATTTAATAAAACGGCAAAAATTCAAGTTCAGACCACCGAAAGCCGTTTGGGTTGTAAATCTCCCTTATCGGATGTAGTATCATTAAGAGCCTTGAGAGTACCGCCAAAACCAGTCATTACACCTTCTAAAAGAGGTGCGGCAATTTGTCAAGGAGATACGCTGAGTTTGACCTCTTCATTAGGATTCAGATACAGATGGAGTACGGGAGCAACAACGCCAACCATCAGAAACATCAATGCTGTCGGAAAATATACTGTTCAAGTAATAGATACCAGTGGTTGCGTATCAAGACCATCTGATACAACAACTATTACGGTCTTTAGATTGCCCACTAAACCAGTGATTTCAGCGAGCGGACCCATTTCATTTTGTAGCGGAGGTAATGTAACATTAACCTCAACACCAAATACTACTTATTTATGGAGTAATGCTACCGTTACCCGTGCTATCACCATTAGTGCTTCAGGAGATTTTACCGTTGCGGTTAGAGATGCAAATCTCTGTTTATCCCCAACATCAGACCCTGTGAAAGTTACGGTTTTTGCACTTCCCGCAAAACCAACAATCACGGCTGGAGGACCGCTGTCTTTCTGTGCTGACCAAAGTGTTATTTTGACATCTTCAATTCTACCAAATAATGAAGTGACACGTTATCGCTGGAATACAACTGACTCTACCAGATCATTGACTGTTAAGACTTCGGCAACTTTCACCGTTCGTGTGCTTGACCCACGCAACTGTTTATCGCCATCGTCAGACCCAATCACAACGATCGCTTTGCCATTGCCTCCTGCACCAACAGTTGCTGCCGATGGCCCTTTGACTTTCTGTGCAAGAAGTAATAATGATTATACGAAACCGAATACGGTTAACTTAGTGGCAACGATTCCTTCAACGAGTACAAATGTTATTACTTGGAGTACAGGCTTTGTAGGTAGAACACTTACGTTAACTGCTATTGGGGCAGATGGAAAATTCGCAGATATTTCTCGTGAATATACTGCAACAGTTAAAGATGGTGTGACAGGTTGCATTTCGCCAAAATCAACTCCTCTGGCAGTAGTAGTAAGAGATAATCCAGATGCTTCAGCAGCTTTTATTGCGAAAGATGGAACGTTTACTTTAAAAGCATCAAACTTCCCAGACGGTGGAGATTATGAATGGAAGTTTGGAACAGAGGTTTTGCAATTTAAAGAGGGTGTTATCAAAGCAAATCGCTACGGAGATTATACTGCACGCAGAAAAACGATATATACTGTGCCAGCACCAACTAATGCTTTAACATGCTTTTCTAATTTTGTAACTGTGTTTAACTTTAAAGAAGACCCAGATTTCAAAGGATTATCAATCTATCCTAACCCAAGTAATGGATTATTGACGATTGAAACTTTGGCTGACTATGACAACGCTGAGCTTATTATTTATGACCTTTTGGGTAGATTAATCTTTACAACAATTGTTCCATCAGTAAAAGGTAAATTGATTGTTGATTTAAGAAATCAAACAGAAGGAGAATACATGTTACGTTTCAAAGCCAATGGTTTTGATTTGACAAAACGTATTATTATTGATAGATAGTATTAGGGATTAGTTTTAGAAAAACCATTTTCTCGATATAAGATTATAGATTTAAAAGGCTTAGAACTAAAATTCTAAGCCTTTTTTGTTAAATTAGTTTTTATAAATGAACACCAGTCATTTTATCAGATTAATTTCCATTTTAACGTCTTTTTGTCTTGATACAAAAAGAAACCGAAGCGTCGGTCGCAAAAAAATCAAGAAATTCCGGAACTCGCCAGACGACGTTCGCTACGCTCAAACATCGGAATTTCGGGTCGGACTCCGAAAGACTCCGAAATTTCAAAAAGTGCTTTCGTTAAAGAAAAATCAGCAAAAATGAAAAAAATATACATACTTTTCATCATCTCAATCATTATTTTTCAAGCCAATGCTCAATGGATAAAACAGGCTTCAAATACCGATGCAAGTTTTCGTTCGGTCTGTGCAGTTACCGATAAAATTGTCTGGATTGGCGGTTCAAAAGGCACATTTTTACGAACAATTGATGGCGGTAAAAAATGGAAAACAAGCCAAGTTAAAGGGGCAGAAACTTTAGATTTTAGAGATGTTCATGCCTTTGATTCCCAGACGGTAATTTTGATGAGTGCGGGTGAAGCTGAGAAAGGAAATGCGAAGTTTTACAGAACAGCTGACGGTGGAAAATCTTGGGAGATTGTCTATCAAAGCACGCAAAAAGGGGTTTTCTTTGATGGAGTAGATTTCTGGGATAAGCAAAATGGCATCGCTTTCAGCGACCCAATTGATGGAAAATTCTTCATCATTAAAACAAAAGATGGTGGTAAAACTTGGTTACCCATCAATCCAAAAAATATTCCAACGATTCAAGAAAATGAAGCCGCTTTTGCTGCCAGTGGCACGAGTATGATTACGGTTGGGGGAAAGAATGCTTATATATGTACAGGTGGAGGTGAATTTGCCCAGATTTATAAATCTGAAAATCAAGGAGAAAGTTGGTCAGTGGTGAAGACCAATATGCCCGCAGGGAAAACGAATGGATTATTTGGTTTAAGATTTTGGCAAGACCGCTACGGAATAGCGATAGGTGGTGATTATCAAGAAGTTACAAAACTCATCCCTAATGTTTTATTAACGTCAGACGGTGGAGAAACTTGGCAAGATGCCCCGCAAACTATACCCGTTGGATTGAAAGAAGGCGTGGAAATTTATAAACAAAAAACCCTCATTGCCGTCGGACCTTCGGGAACTTGTTATTCAAAAGATTTTGGGAAATCATGGGTGGAAATTGATAAAACACCACTCCATGCGATTAGTGTTTCGGGAGATGGTGTTTGGGGAGTTGGAGGGAAAGGGAATGTTTTTAGGTTGGATTTGAAAAAATTAAACTTGTGAGAATCAGAACTTATACATGCTGCAATCCCACTGAAAATTGGAAAGCGTCACCCAGTTGGAAACCTCTCAGATGGCAATTTAATGGTTATCTGACTCAAGAATATTGCTCTTAACAAACCATGCAATTACACAGGAACACTGTTGAGCAATAACTGGATTAAATCGTATTGAGTTTTAAAGTGCAGATGGGATATTATCTTTGTGATTTTAATATTCTCTAAGTTTTAAAGTTAATTTTGTGTAAATGATTTATGAGTTTATCATTGCGACCGTAGAGAAGCAATTTGTTTAATTACAAAATAGCTTTCAAACACCATTTCATCAATCCAATAAATCGCCTTTCAATGATTGTAATACTACTTACATAGACTTTTAAAAATTACTCCTTTCTGAAAATAATGCAAAATAATAAAGAAATAAAAAACCGCCTTTTCCCAGTCTTTTTGAAGTTGGAAGAGTTAGATGTGTTGTTAGTGGGTGGTGGAAATGTGGGCTTAGAAAAACTCTCTGCCATGTTGAATAATAGTCCAGACACGAAGGTTACAATGGTTGCCGATATGTTTAGAGATGAACTTCGTGAATACGTGAAGAATTATCCAAACGTAATATTAATTGAAAGAAAATTCGATTTTAATGATTTGAATAATAGGGACTTAGTAATTCTATCAACGGATAATCCAGATTTGCACGCCAGCATTAAAAGAGTAACCGCTGAACGACATATTCTCTGCAATGTTGCCGACACACCCGACCTTTGTGATTTTTATTTAGGGTCGATTGTGCAGAAAGGAGACTTGAAGATTGGTATTTCTACCAATG
The DNA here is from genome assembly GCA_043769985.1 of Arcicella sp. Taxonomy (GTDB): domain Bacteria; phylum Bacteroidota; class Bacteroidia; order Cytophagales; family Spirosomataceae; genus Arcicella. The sequence goes on along the minus strand of JAYVIV010000265.1, from coordinate 3,954 downwards.
GGAAATCACCCACTATGGCAAAGCGAATGCGTGAGTTTTTGGATGATATTATTCCCGAAAATGTTCAAAATTTATTGGAAAATTTAAGAGAAATTAGAAAGTCAATCAAAGGAGATTTTCAAGAGAAAATAAGGATAATGAATGAAGTTACGGAGGGGATGGTGAAAGGTAACAGAAGTAACACTAACCCCTAAAACCTGACCCCAACACCTATTATTTACTTTAACAATTGATAAACAATAAAAGCCGATATGTACGCCAGAGCGGTCATATAAACGAATTGAATAGTTGGATATTTCCAAGATTTTGTTTCTCGGTATGTTACTGCCAATGTACTCATACATTGCATAGCAAAGGCATAAAAAATTAAAAGTGAAAAACCTAAAGCCATGTCATACATGGGTTTGCCAGTTTCGGGATTTATCTCGGCTCTTAATCTTTTCATTACGGTTGAGTTTTCTTCGTTTGCTTCTCCTCCCAAACTATAAATCGTGGACATTGTTCCTACGAAAACTTCACGAGCGGCAAAGGATGTAATTAAAGCAATCCCTATCTTCCAATCATATCCAAGGGGTTTTATTACAGGCTCAATAACTTTTCCGAATCGTCCTGCGTAAGAATTTTCTAATTTTTGAGACGAAATTTTATTCTGCAATTCAATCCCGGAAAGCGTAGGATTTTGAGCTTTTACGTAGATTTCAGCTTGTTCAATGGCATCGCCAGGACCATAACTTGCCAATACCCAAAGCACAATTGAGATTGCTACAATCACTTTCCCAGCTTCAAAAACAAAGGCTTTTGTAGAGTTTAAAATCGTGAGTAAAACGTGTGAAAATCTTGGACTTTTATAAGAAGGCAATTCCATAATAAAATAACTTCTTTCCTTAACTTTCAATAAGAGTTTCATCACATAGGCTGAAATTAATGCCATGAAAAAACCTAATAAATACATGGCAAAAAGAGCTACTCCTTGCAAGTTAAATATGCCAAAAAGAGTACTTTTTTCGGGCACAACTAAGGCAATTAGAACGGTGTAAATTGGCAAACGAGCCGAGCATGACATCAATGGCGTAACCATAATAGTGATTAATCTGTCCTTCCATGAGCCTATACTTCGTGTACTCATAATGGCAGGCACGGCACAAGCGACACCAGAAATTAAAGGCACCACGGATTTACCATTCAATCCAAATCTTCGCATCAATTTGTCCATAATGAACATTACTCTGGACATGTATCCCGTTTCTTCCAACATTGAAATAAACAGAAATAAAAATGCAATTTGAGGGATAAAAATCAAGACTCCGCCAATTCCAGCAATCAATCCATCGGTCAATAAATCGGTGAGTTTTGTTGGCGGAAGATTTGCTTTTAAGAAATCGTTTAAGTCTGCCACACCACCATCAATCAAGTCCATCGGATAGGTTGCCCACGTAAAAATAGCTTGAAAAACGATGAAAAGAATTCCTAAAAACACAAAATATCCCCAAAAACGATGTAGGAAAATTTTGTCTAATCTGTCTGTCCAAGTATTAACTTCTTGTTCTTCAGCAGGGACTTCGTGAAGACAGTTATCAACAATTTCGGCTAATTGCGAATACCTTGCCATGGTTTCTTTCGACTGAAAATCTTGGGTTTTCCAATGATATTTATCTTGAATTTCGTCGAAACCTGCTCGTTGTTTGGTATCAAATTGGCTCAGATTATCATGCTCTGCAAGCCAAAGAAGCGCATGATAATCGTCAGTTTCTCCGTATTTTTCTTTAATTTCCTCGACCATTTCCCTATCGTAATCCATTGGTAGTGAGTCGTTTGAATTGTAATTTGTTTCAAGAGTTTTGTTTACTGATAATCTCAGACCGTTTAATCCTATTCCTTTTTTGGCATTCACCTCTGCCACTTCAACATTCAATTCACGGGCTAATTTCACGGAGTTAATTACAATACCCTGACTCTCAGCAACGTCAATCATATTCAACGCCAAAACCGTTGGAATGCCTAAATCCCTAACTTGACTAAACAACAATAAATTTCGTTTGAGGTTGGAAGCATCAGCAACAACAATTGCCAAATCGGGATAATCGGGATGTTGAGGATTGGCTAAAATATTAATTACCACTTGTTCATCCACCGATTTTGGATAGATACTATAAATACCAGGCAAATCAAGGATTGCGGCATCATCGCCCTTCTCCAATTTCCACTTACCGATGAGTTTATCCATAGTCACCCCAGGGAAATTGCCCGTTTTTTGGCGAAGTCCAGTCAACGAATTAAACAGTGATGATTTCCCAGCGTTTGGATTACCGATGAGAGCTATTTTTGGTGATTTTTTCAAGATGGTCGATATAAATTAAGCAATAACGATGGTGGCAGCTTCATCTTTTCTAAGTGAAAGTACATAACCCGAAACCTTAACCGCAATTGGATCACCAAAGGGGGCAATGTGCGTCATGGTTACTTGTGTGCCAGGTAAACAACCCATTTCTAATAGTTTTAGAGAAAGTTCATCATCGGTAAAATTGACAATTATCCCTCTTTCTCCCTTTTTTAAATCTGCAATAGTTTTCATGTGGAATAGGTATGAGATATGAGGTATGAGATATGAGGTATTCAATCAATAGAACCTAATGAAATTACAGAAATTCATTGAAACTTATAAAATCAAGTAATTTCATATACGTCATTTTGTAACTATTACCTCATACTTCATACTCACTACCTTATACCTAAAACCCCTTATTTAGATTTATTCAAAACAAAGTAAAATTAATAAAGAGTTCCTTCATTATGAAGTATTAATAAATAAACATTTTGGTTTGTCAAAATATTGTTTTGTTTGTGTACGTGAGGTTCGTTTGTGTCGTAACTTTGTGGGGTTTAGGGGTTACGGGTTTTAGGGGTTGAAGGGTTTTAGGGTAGGGGATTGAAAATAAATTTGTCTTTCAATTTTTAACCTTAAATCCCCAAACTCCATAACCCCATAATCCCCAATCCCAAAAAGAATGTTAAAGGAAATTAAAGCACTAATAGACAAAGAGATACGATTAGAACTTCGTCAAAAATATGCCTTGAACGGTATGATTTTGTACATTGTTAGTACGGTTTATGTGTGTTATTTATCTTTCCAATTGAAGTCAAATCAGATTGATAAAATTACTTGGAATACGCTTTTTTGGATAATTCTTTTGTTTACCGCCATGAATGCCATTGCCAAGAGTTTTACCCAAGAGCGTTTTGGGAGGTTGCTATACTATTATACCTTAGCAAGTCCAGTAGGTATAATTCTTTCAAAAATTGTCTATAACACGTTATTAATGTTGGTATTAGCTTTGGTGGGATTTGGGGTTTATGCCATTGTGATGGGCAATCCAGTTGAGGACATTGGCTTGTATTTATTGAGTATTGTATTGGGTGCAATAGGGTTTTCGAGTACGCTCACGATGGTTGCGGGTATTGCCTCGAAGGCTGAAAATAGTTCAACATTAATGGCAATTTTGAGTTTTCCTATCATCATTCCTATGCTGATAATGCTCTTGAAAATATCTAAAAATGCGTTGGATGGATTAGATAGAGGAAGTAGTTTAGATGAAATATTTACCTTGCTGGCAATAGATGCCATTGTGTTGGTTTTGAGTGTGATTTTGTTTCCTTATTTGTGGCGTTCGTAAAATTGTTTTGCCACCAAGATACCAAGTCTCAAAGTATTGTTTTAAGGAAAAATATAAGTTTATTTAAATTCAAAGTAAAAATCTTTGTGCCTTGGCATCTTGGTGGCAAAGTCAAGAACATACAAAAATGAAAAACTGGTATAAATATTTAGCCGTAATCCTACTTGGTTACGTAATGATTTGGGGAATTATGGGACCAATTCCTCGCCAACCTGTATTATACGAAACCGCTCGTAACTTATATTTTCACGTGCCTATGTGGTTTGGAATGTTTGCAGTGCTT
>JAYVIV010000264.1:0-16971 GCA_043769985.1 Arcicella sp. | reverse complement strand
TTAGACCATTTTTTCTCCCCTCTCCATCGGAGAGGGGTCGGGGGTGAGGTTTTACGAGTCAAATCCAATTTGCGTCAAATAGTAGATAATTCCGTTATTGAATATCTATCTATAAATATTTTTTATGGATAGATTATAAAGATAAATGAAAATTTATGGATTAGCGTTTGCAATTTTGTGGTTTCAAATAGAATAACTCATTTTTTAAAAAAGCACAAATTATTATGAATTTTAATTTACTAATTGACAATTTAACCAACCCTGCACTACTTTTCTTTGTACTTGGAATTATTGCCGTTTATCTGAAAAGTGATTTGGAAATACCACCCAATTCATCAAAATTTATTTCTCTTTATCTTTTATTTGCGATTGGCTTCAAAGGTGGACAAGAATTATCTCATGAAACCTTCTCCAGTGAGATTGTGGTCTCAATGCTGTTTGGCATCAGTATTTCACTATTAATTTCTTTCTACACTTTCTTCATCTTGAAAAGAAAATTGAACGTATTTAATGCTGGTGCCGTTGCTGCAGCTTATGGGTCGGTGAGTGCGGTAACTTTCGTGACAGCCGTTTCCTACCTTGAATCTCAACAATTAAACCTTCACGGTCACATGGTGGCAATAATGGCTCTGATGGAATCTCCTGCCATCATAATGGGGTTAGTTTTAATCACCATATTTAACAAGGAAGAAAACGTGAAAAAAATCCGAATCTCTTCTGTTATAATGCACTCATTAACTAACGGAAGTGTATTATTGATTCTGGGGAGTTTAGTCATCGGATTGCTGGCTAACGCAAAACAAGCCGAGGGAATCAAGCCATTCACTAACGATTTATTCAAGGGTTTTTTGGCTATTTTCCTTTTGGATATGGGTATCACGAGTGGCAAGAAATTAAAAGCTTTTTTTTCATTCGGACTATTTCCGTTGGCATTTGCCATTATTATTCCTTTGATTAATGGTTGCACTTTTGCCCTGATAAGTTCATTTATCACAGCGGATATAACAAACAGATTTATGTTTGCGGTTTTGGCGGCGAGTGCATCATACATTGCCGTACCCGCAGCGATGAAAATAACAGTGCCACAAGCCGACCCTGGGCTTTTTTTGCCAATGGCACTTGCCGTAACTTTTCCAGTAAATATCACAGTAGGATTGCCCTTATATTTTTTAATTGTCCAAAGTACTTGAAAAGCAAAAAGAGGTTTGACAACTTTTATTTAAAAGTTGTCAAACCTCTTTTTATGTAGTTGAAACAAACGTCCCTTCCAACAATTCTTTCTTAATCGTTTTTATTCTCATATTCAGCGTAATATGTTCAAAATCAATGCCTTCTACACAAATTGTCTTCAGATAATTGGTCACTTCAGGTTGGTGGTTTGTCTTTTTTCCAGAAGGAACATCAATGTACTTTGAGGTCGTCCAAAGCACAGCACGAACGGTTTTACAATCTTCATCCGTCATCACAAATTCCGTTACAATGGTGTTTTCATTATAATAAATGATGGAAGAAACAATCTTGATTCGCTCGCTCACTTTTGCCGATGAAACGTAGGCAATTTGATGATTATAAACCACCCACGAAGTTTGATTATGCTCGAAATAGTCGTTATAATCAAACTCATAAATAGTGGCAACTTGGTCTTCACGAGCATTGAAGAAATAATCAAAATATTTGGCATTATTTAAGTGCTTCAATGGATCACAATCCTGAAAACGGACAACTGATTTTGAGTATAATTTCTTGGGATATTGTTTATTGGGGTCTAATTGGAACATTTTGTGAGTCGTTAAGTCATTAAGTTTTTATATTCTCTAAACGACTCACAAAAATAGCAACAAATTGTAAATATTGGTCAAAAGCCTTAAATTAGCGTATGTAAAGATTGGTGAGTTAGTGAGTTGTGAGTTCGTGATTTTTTTCTCAACTCACAACTCACAAATTTACCAATCACAACTATAAAAAACAGCATGACAAAGATATTATTAGTTGAAGATGACGATAGTTTAGGATTTGTAGTGAAAGATAATCTGGAACAAGAAGGGTATGAAATTGATCTCCAAGTAACGGGTAAAGCAGGACAAAGAGCCTTTCAACAAAACCAATATGATATTTTTATTTTGGATGTAATGTTGCCCGAAATGGATGGTTTTACACTCGCTGAGTACATTAGAAGTACAGGAAGCGATGTTCCGATTATATTTCTTACTGCAAAATCTTTGAAAGAAGACCGTATAAAAGGATTAAAATTAGGTGCTGATGATTACTTGACCAAACCTTTCAGTATTGAAGAATTGATTCTGAGAATTGAAGCTATATTGAAAAGAACAGGCAAAAAGACAGTCCAAGATATTGCGGTTCATACGTTTGGAGCATATACTTTTGATACAAAAAATTTAAAATTAATTTTTGAGGGAAAAGCCTTAGAATTAACTCATCGTGAGTCTGATTTATTAGAATTTTTAGTCAAACATAAAAACGAAACCTTGCCAAGAGATAAAATCCTGATTGCCATTTGGGGAGACGACGATTATTTTAAGGGCAGAAGTCTGGACGTTTTTATTACAAGATTAAGAAAATATTTAGTCCAAGATCCAAATATAAAACTTTCAAATGTGCATGGAGTAGGGTTTCGGTTGGAGGTATAGATTAAAATTCACACAAAAAAAAGAGATGACAATTGCCATCTCTTTTTTTATGATTAAATCTGAAAGAATTAATATCCTGGATTTTGCTTCAAAATATCTTTTCCTTGAATATCAATTTGATTTTGTGGAATTGGTTGATATTCGTTCTTACGTGGTTATTTTCTAAAATTAGAACTGATGGAGATTCTTTATTCTGGATTATCATACCTCTTCCTCTTGACACGGATTCTCCCAAAAAAGAACCAATGATAATGTCTTCGTCTCCATCGTTGTCCATATCACTAACATCCATGACCATCCATTTTCCCGTTTTTGATTCTTTAATTGTAAAAGTATCAAATTGATAATTCCCTTTATTTTTTAAAAGTACAAAGCCTTCATTGGGCTTTTGAGTTGGGTTTGGAAAGAATGAAATCGCAGCTATATCTAAATCACCATCAGAATCAAAATCAGCTGTGAGTGCTTTAGAAGCCCCAAACATGGGATAAAAGTACTTCTGCTGAAAATTATTTTTACCATCGTTCAAAAATATTCGTATTCCGTGGTAAGCCTTTAAAGAATAAGACAAATCTGCATTATCGCCATTTGTATAAAGAATATCTTGAAAACCATCCTTATTGAAGTCAACTAAACTGATGAAACTCGAACCATATACAGAGGGGAATTGAAGCACTATCTTTTCTTCAAAATTCCCTTTACCCTTGTTAAAAAAGATGGAAATCCCTTCACGTGCCTGAGTCATTAATACCACAATATCAAGCAATTTATCGTTGTTCATATCCATCAAATAAGCGACTCTTGCTCCTGGCTCTGCCTTTAATAAGTGGGGAGAATTATTCCCTCCCTCATACCAAGTTAAATTGCCTTCTTCATTACCAAAATTACATACTAAAATATCTTCAATTTTGTCTTGATTTAAATCTCCTATGCTCATCTGTGTAGGTCTCTTGAGTTCATTCAAAATTTTGATTTCCTTCTTTGAATTCATTACTTCAACTAATGAGCCTTTTGCTTTATCACTTGGATTCATTATTCCCATCTCCAAGTATCTGAAAGAATTTTGCTGACTGATAATATCTGAAACCGGGCTTTGCACAGGGAGTGAATCAATTGCTAAGAGTTTAGTATTATATTTTTTTATGAAATTACTTCCGCCTGCCCAAGCCACGAATATTTCTTCTTTAATTTTGTCAAATTTCACGGTGGTTACTCTTGGAGATTTTTTGTCAAATACCTTTAAAGATTTTACAGTAAAGTCGGATAAACCTACTTTTACTTTTGGTTTAGAGATTTGTGGTACTGGTTCTGTAGGTGCATTTTTAAGGTAATAATCGGTTATTTTTTTCCAGTCTTCCTCGGATAGTTGTGGATGTTCTGGATAAATCCCTAAGTTCATAACTAACTGCATTTCTTCTGAATCTAAATTAGAGAGAATGCTAAAATAATCTTGATTCATACCAAGCCGATACGCCATTTTTGGTAAAATACTTTTTTCCCAAATAGATTTTTCTAATAATGAAGGTTCTGGTATTTGGTGGCAACTTCCGCAATAATTATTTGCTAATTCTTTACCTGATAAATTTTGAGTTTTGGGTGGAGAGTAGGTTTCTGTTTTAGGCGTATTACTACACCCAGTGATGAATGCAGCTACTAAAATTACTCCTGCTGTTGTAGGGAAGTTTATTAACATCTTATTTTCATTTTATAGACTGGTTTTTATTAGAAAAGGAGACAACAATAACTGTCGTCTCCTTTTCTGATAAAAACACTAATTTACTCAAGATTGGATTATTTAGCTTATCTATTCTGCTTAATATTCCCACCACTTTGGTTAACAACAAACTGAGGAATAGGCAAATAGTCATCTTTTGCTGAGGCGAATTTTGCACCAGCTAAATGAGAACGTTTTACAGTTTCCTTAGTTAAGTAGGCAGATATCGTATTTTGAGAAATTCCCCATCTTACTAAATCAAAGAAACGATGTCCTTCCATTCCTAATTCAATAAGTCTTTCATGGCGTGTAGCTAAACGAGCTATTGCTTTGTCAGTCCAAGGTGCAGTATATGATTTTACCACATAGTCTCCAGCAGGTTTTCCAGCATCATCCAATACAAATCCAGAAGGAGCTGCCGCTCTTGTACGTACACGATTTACGTACTCACGTGCTTTGTTCATATCACCTACTTCAATTTCTGCTTCAGCCGCCATTAAAAGTAAGTCTGCAGTACGCATGATATAGATATTCTTGCCTGATTGAGCTTGTCCCCAACCACCTGCAACGTAATATTTACCAACTTCCGACTTAAACTGGATAAATTTCTTTGGAATAAATGGTCCACCATTTGCCAAGTTTCTTATCCAAGAGCTTTTTGCTACACCATAATCTAAATAAGGAATGCCTACACGACCAACAGACCAATCTAAACGAGGGTCAAACTGTCCTTTATCAGGGAAACTGGTTGGATCACTTTCATGATTTTTTACATCAACATTGTTAAATGTTGTTAATAATGGCAAACCATTAGCATCAGTTTTGAAAGAGTTGGCAAAAGTCTGTGAAGGTTGATAAAAACCACAACATCCTCCTGGTCCATCATTATGAGGATTGGTCAATTCTGCGTCTTTATTTGCATTTGCCCCACCTGTACCATCTCCAACTGTGTACTGCACAGCAAAAACAGACTCTCTACTATTTTCAAAATCTCCTTTAAAAACGTCAGCATAATTATCTAATAAACCGTACTTCTCACCTTTGCTTGTAACACCATTCGTCAAAACTTGGTCAAAAATAGCTTTTGCCTCAGCAAATTTATTTTGATATAAATAAACTTTTCCTAAAATTGCCCCTGCAGCCCATTTATTTATTCTACCTATTTGAGCCTGTTTTTCCGGTAAGTTATCGAAAGCAAATTTTAATTCTGTCTCAATTTGAGGATAAATATCAACATCATTTTTCAACGATTTGAAGTCAGTTGAAGAAGACGCTTTTTCATCTACAAAAGGAACCATCTTAAACGTTCTTCTTGCCTCAAAATGGTGATAAGCTCTAAGAAATCTTGCCTCAGCTTCCATTCTTTTTAAATCAGTAGCGGAAATATCCTTAGCAGTCTTTAATAATCGTAATGTAACATTACACATACCAATTCCATCGTAACAAGCGTTCCATTTATCTCCAATCGAACTGTTATCAGGTAACACCTCAAATCTTTCAATTGGATTAAGTTGATTTTGGTCACTTGCCTCTGTCCCTTTATAGGCATCGTCAGCTCTTACACCACCCCAAGCCCAGTTCATCGGACTTGTGTACCAGTTTGCTATGTTAGAGCCTGTTAAGGTTCTGTATGCGTTGATTAATGAACCATTAACTCCTGTACTATTCGATAATGATACTTCTGAAATTGCTCCTAATGGTGCTTGCTCAAGAAATGAATCCTTGCAAGAATAAGCAACCAATGAACTTAAGGCTACGGTTGCACTAATTATTTTATGTTTATATTTCATCGTTTTATTTTTGTTTATTTAATTAAAAACCAAAATTTAATCCTACAATAAATGTTCTTGGCTGGGGAGTTCTGAACTGATCAACACCCATCGTCAAGTCACCCCCTTGAATACCAATATCTGGATCTGGACCTGAGTAGTTGGTAACAGTAAACATATTTTGACCCGTTACATATACTCTTGCTCTGTTCAACCCCAATTTTTTAGCTAAATCAACTGGAAGTGTGTATCCTAATTGAAGTGTACGCATTCTTAAGAATGAACCTTTTTCAACATAAAATGAATTAGAAATTGAACCAGAATAAGTATCATTCGTATTAAGAACTGGAAGATTACCGCCAGTGTTTGCGGGAGACCAAGAATTATCTAAAACTCTTTGGCTTACACCACCTACAAATCCTCTTAAATCAGTCCACCATTTGGTATAGTTATAGATATCATTTCCATAATTCCAGAACAAGAATGTGTTGAAATCAAAGTTTTTATATTTTAATACTAAGTCAACACCCATTTGGAACTTAGGAATTGGATTTCCAATATAAGTCTGGTCATCAGCATCAATCTTCTTATCACCATTAATATCTTTAATTTTCCAAGAACCTACTCTTTTATAAGGCATATCTGCCCAGCCATTAACTTCTTCTTGTGTTTGAAAAACGCCTTCGTTTACATAACCCCAGAAAGAAGAAAGAGGACGACCCGCTTCAATTCTCTGAACATTTCCTAAACGACCCGCTCCAAATAGAAGAAATGATGTTCCCTCAGCATCAATTTTTGTTGCTTCGTTGGTGTATGCAGTGTAAGTTAAACCTAAATCATATTCTACACCAGATACTTTTCCTTTTGTAGAAACTGACCCATCGAAACCTCTGTTTACCATTGAACCAACATTCACTTGTGGTTGACCTACACTTGGCTCTAAACCATTTCTGAATCTTCCTACCAATAAATCTGAAGTGTTATTATTGAAATACTCTAAAGAGAAATCAATCTTTCCGTTCAGTAAACTACCATCCAAACCAATGTTGGTCATAGTAGCAGTTTCCCACTTAGTACTTGGATTTCCCACAAAGCTTGGACGATAACCGATATCAACGCCTCCATTGGCACCATTGATATCATAACCCGTGCTACCAATACCTGCTCCGAAGAAAGAGAAAGCATTAACGGTTCCCACATTTTTCTGACTTCCCATTTGTCCCCAACCTGCTCTGAAAGCTAAATTAGAGAATATTGGTAATTCTTTCATGAATGCTTCTTCCGAAATACGCCATTTCAAGCCGACTGCTGGAAAAATTGCTGATCTGTTCTCTGGTCCAAATACTGATGATGCATCTCTTCTTACGGTCGCACTGATTGAGTATTTATCATCGAAAGTATAAACAGCTTTTCCAAAAATAGAATATAATTTTCTTGGTGTTCCAGCACTACCGTTATTTTGAGGAAGATTTTTTCCTGTATTTAATGAACGGAAATCAGGGTCACTAAAATCGTAATCATTTCTTGAAGCAGAAATTGAACGAAATTGTTCAAAAATAGATTCTACTGCTCCAAAAACTTGAACTTCGTGCTTATCACTGATTTTTTTATTGAACTGTAAACTGTTTGTCCAAGTCCAAGAACCTCCTCTGAAATAATACTCCCCAAAAGAATTATTCTTTTGATTTTCGGCTCTTTCATAACTGATGTAAGTAAAAGACTGGCCATTTCCGAGACGTTGGTCAACACCGAAAGAAGAAGACAGTGTAAAATCTTTCAAGAAATTTACTTGTGCGTAAACGTTTCCAAAAATCTGAAAACCTTCATAGCCATTATCTTTTCCTCTGATGGCGTTTGCCACTGGATTACTACCATTTCCAGATTCTCCAACTCCGTTTCCTGAAAACCCTCCGTTAATATCATATACGGGTAAGTATGGTACCATACGATATGCTTGAGCCCAAGGACTACCTTCTCCAGAAAAATCAAGACCTCCACCCAAATCAAAAGGATTGCCGTTTGAACCTTTTTGGTTTGTGTAAGTAATCTGAAGATTTTGTCCAACTTTTAAGTTCTTAATTGGTTTGAAACTTGTGTTGGCTCTCAAGGTATATCTTTCAAGATTTGTGTTGATGAATGTTCCTTGTGAACCAAAATAGTTTAGCCCCAAAGCATAGCTACCTTTCTCCGATCCGCCAGTAGCAGAAATCTGGTGAGATGTAACAGGTGCTGCTTGAATTGCTGCTTTGTGCCAATTTGTTCCTGCACTCGTGTTGTAAAATTGTTTTGGTCCGTAACTATCAGGATTTAGGTTTTCAAATACCCGGTATCTTGAAGCATCAATTGTTGAAACTCCACCTACCCCAGATTCTAAATAAACTGGAACGAGAGGAGATGCACCTTTACCAAAAATAGCACTGTTATTAGCAACCCCAGCTCCTGCATTTGCTCTCCAGAGATAGTCACCATAACCTTTAGTATCAAGCATTTTCGGTAATACATTGTCTGGTATATTTGAAACACCATAATAACCGTCATAATTTATTTCAAACTTGGAACCACCTTGCTTAGTGGTAACTACGATTACACCATTTGCAGCTCTCGAACCATAAATAGAAGCAGAAACAGGGTCTTTCAAAACTTGTACTGATGAAACGTCTTGAGGATTCAAAGCGTTTGCATTGTCTGTAGGTACGCCATCAATTACATAAAGAGGATCATTATTACCAAAAGAGGTAAAGCCTCGAATACGAATTTTAGAAGCAGCCCCGGGAGCACCCGTTCCACTCACTGTTATACCTGCAGCACGTCCTTGAAGCATCGAACTTAAATTCGAACTAACTTGATTAGTCATTGTTTTTGTATTAACCACAGAAACAGATCCGACTATGTCTTTTCTTTTCTCTGAGGTATAACCTGTTACAATCACTTCATCAAGGGCTGAAACATCTTCATTAAGCGTTACATTTACTACACTTTGTGTTCCAACGGTCAAATCCGTACTTCTAAATCCTACTGCCGAAATTGATAAAACATCATTAGCAGTTTTAAGAGTGATTGCAAAGCTACCGCCAGCATCAGTCGTCGTTCCTGTCTGGGAGCCTTTTAGACGTACGGAAACACCAGGAATTCCTTGTCCATCGCTACCCGATACTTTTCCAGTAACTCGTCTGTCTTGTGCGAATGTTAGTAAGGTACTAAGCATAAATACGCACAACAACAAAGTTCTCTTTTTAAGAGAGTAAAATTTTGTGTTCATAATAATAAAATTGGGTTTTTTATTGAAAAAATTAAACGATTGGTTGAAAATCTTGATAAAGATAATGTTAAAGTATTTTTATGGCAATATAATTTATTAAAATTTTAATATTTTTCCCTACAAAGAAGGTCAGCACGTTATTCGTAATCACATTTGTATTCACTCATCAAATTCGTATCTCTATGATTATCAGTTCTATACAGTTTCTAATACATATTTTTAGGGTATGGTGAAGAATGAAAAAAATATTTTGAATAAAACATAGTCTTTCATTGTTATCTTTAAAAAAATGGGGGAAAGAGTACCCTTTAAGAATATTTTAAAAATTTATGGCAGAGTTTGATTACAAATCAGCATTAGGAAAAGTTCCCGAGGAACCAGGGGTATATCGGTATTTCGATGATGAAGGAACAATAATTTATGTTGGTAAAGCAAAAAATTTAAAAAATCGAGTAGGTAGCTACTTCGCAAAGTCTAATCAGCACGACCGAAAGACGAAGCGTTTAGTAAGTCAAATTCGGAATCTTGAGTTCACCATTGTTCATACTGAATTTGATGCGCTTTTGTTGGAAAATACTTTGATTAAAAAGCATCAACCTAAGTTCAATATTCTTCTGCGGGATGATAAAATGTATCCCTTCATCTGTGTAACGAATGAACCCTTCCCGAAAATTATTACGATTCGGAGAGTTGATAAAAAATTAGGAACATTTTTTGGACCTTTTGCTAATCAAAAAGCAATGTATTCCATTCTTGATATGTTCAAACAGATTTATAAATTCAGAACTTGCAATTTGAATTTATCTGAAAGAAATATTAAGGAAAGAAAATTCAAAGTTTGTCTTGAGTATCACATTGGTAATTGCAAAGGACCCTGCGAAGGTCTACAGTCTGAGCCTGATTATTTGGAAGAAATTGAATCAGCAAAAAATACGTTGAAAGGTAACATGGTGCAGTCGAAGCAATATTTTGAAGCAAAAATGTTGGAGGCTGCCTCAAAACTCAATTTTGAAGAAGCCCAGGAATTCAAAGAAAAATTGGCTTATTTGGTGAATTTCCAAAGCAAATCAACCGTCGTTAATCCCAATATCAAGGACGTTGATGTATTCTCTATTGTATCGGATGAAGAGTCTTTTTATTTCAATTTCATGAAGATTCTGAATGGATTTATTACGCAATCACAATCTTTGGAAGTAAAAAAGAAACTGGACGAAACCGAGGAGGATGTTTTAACGATGATGGTTTGGGAAATGAGGGATAAATATGAAAGTGAGGCGAAAGAGGTCATCACAAATATTCCTTTATCCATTGAATTGAAAGGTGTTGAGAATACACTTCCTCAGATTGGCGACAAACGGAAATTGTTGGATATGTCTTTGAAAAACGTTTTATATTTCCGTAAAGAAAAAGCCGACCGACAAGCCTCAGAAGAAAGTGCGGGTGATTCAAAAATGCGGATACTTTTGACTTTGAAGAATGACTTACGGATAAAAACGATTCCCAGACACATTGAATGTTTTGATAATTCCAATATTCAAGGCACAAATCCCGTGTCGGCAATGGTTTGTTTCAAGAACGGAATGCCCTCCAAAAAGGATTACAGGCACTTTACGCCCAAAACTGTTGTGGGTCCCGATGACTTTGCCACGATGCGAGAAGTTATCAGCCGTAGATATACTCGACTTTTGGAGGAGGAGGCATCTCTTCCAGACTTAATCATCGTGGATGGTGGCAAAGGACAATTAAGTGCTGCCTGTGAAGCCTTAAAAAGTTTAGGATTATACGGGAAACTGCCCATCATTGGCATTGCAAAACGTTTGGAAGAAATCTATTTTCCAGAAGATAGTATTCCTTTATATATTGATAAAAAGTCAGAATCGTTGAAACTCATTCAGCGTTTGAGAGACGAAGCTCACCGTTTTGGGATTACAAAACATCGTGATAAACGCTCTAAAAATTTCATTATCAGTCAATTAGAAAGTATTGAAGGTATTGGGAAAACCACCGCCGAGAAACTCTTAAAGCATTTTGGTACAGTTAGCAATATCTATAAAGCCTCTCCTGAAGAATTGGAAACATTGATGGGTAAAGGACGTGCTTTGAAGATTAGGCAGCAGTTGGAGATTGTGGGGGGACAATAAGTTAATAAACAGTTTCTTGGTGTCTTATAAAAAGGGAAAATATCGTCATCGATGTTTTCCTTTTTTTATGCAAATCTTCAAAAAATATATAAAATTGTAATTTGATGCATTGTAACTACAGGAGGATGATTTAAGGATTGATACTAAATACTAATTATAAAAATATAAGGATAAAATATTGTTTTAGATAGATATATTCCATAATTTGGCCAATAAATTTGATAGATTATGGAATTTTTTCCGAAAAAATCAATGTAATTGTTAAACCTTTCATTAACCCAAATTTCAACAGTATGAAAAAAAACTATCCTCTTCTTAGGCTACTCTCGGCTCTTTCTTTCATTTTTTTTCTTGGTATAACTCAGCCAATCCAAGCACATTTAAAAGAGCAGACTCGGAAAGTAGATAAACAAATCACGGGTAAAGTCACTGACGAAAGCGGTGCAGCTTTGCCAGGAACAAGTGTATCAATCAAGGGTACTTCAAAAGGCACAACTACGGATGCTATGGGTAAATATTCGATAAACGTAGCCGATAATTCAGCCACCTTAGTTTTTTCGTTCACAGGCTACAATTCTCAGGAAGTTGTGGTAGGGAATCGTTCGATGATTGACATTCAAATGAAAAACAACAATCAGTCTTTGGATGAAGTGGTTGTGGTTGGTTATGGTCAAGTTCGCAAGAGTGACCTAACGGCTTCGGTAGCTTCGGTGAAAGCCGCTGATATCAAGTCAATCGTACCAACTTCACTGGAACAAGGACTGGCTGGTCGGGCAACGGGTGTGGTCGTAACGCAGGCCTCGGGTGCTCCTGGTGGTGCAGTTACAGTGCGTGTGCGTGGTCCAAACTCAGTGAGTTCAGGTAGTGAACCGCTATACGTTATTGACGGAATTCCTATTTATTCGGATAATGGAGCCAGTGGTGCTGGTGGTGACCGTGTTTCATCAAATGCCCTTGCCGCCATCAATCCAAGTGATATTGAGTCGATGGAAATTTTAAAGGATGCTTCTGGAACGGCAATTTATGGTTCAAGAGGTTCAAACGGAGTAATTCTGATTACGACTAAAAGAGGAAAAGCGGGTGCCACTAAAATTGATTATGAAGGTTCGCAATCATTTTTGACAGTTGCCAAGAAATTGGATATGATGAACGCAACGCAATACGCTCAGTATCAGAACACTCGGGCTATTTCTCGTGGACAATCTGCTCCATACGCTAATCCCACACAATTTGGTGAAGGAGTCAATTGGCAAAATGAAGTCATGCGTACGGGAAGCATTATGAATCATCAATTGTCATTTTCGGGTGGAAGTGAAAAAACACAATTTTTAGTTTCAGGAGGATATTTCAAGGAAAATGGAATTGTCAAAAGTACTGATTTTGAAAGATTTTCGCTTCGTGCAAACATTGACTCTAAATTTTTCAACGATAAAGTTCGTTTGGGTTTGAGTTCGTTGATAAGTAAAACTGGACAAAATGCTATTCCAACCGATAGAGGAGGACCAGGTGGAGCAATTATTAGTGTATTGGGTCAGTCGCCAATTGGTCCTGTTTATAAGACAGACGGCTCTTATGATTTGCAATCGTATGATGGACGTTTCTTATTGAATCCTTTAGCGGAAGTGCAAGAAATTATTGACCGTGACAACGGTTTGAGATTCTTGGGAACAACGTATTTGCAGTTTGAATTAGCCAAAGATTTATACTTCAAAACATCCCTTGGAATCGACTTGACGAGTAATAATCGTGAGACGTATTACTCAGACAAAACCCGTCTGGGACGTGAACGCAATCGTTCTTACGAGTTAGGTTACAGAAATATCACGAACGTTTTGAATGAAAATATCTTAAGTTATTCAAAGACATTTGGAACCAGTCGGATTGATGCTATTGGTGGATATACTTACCAGACCGACAATAATCGTCTTGGCTCAACATCAAGTAATAATTTTACATATAATGATTTTGATGTGAATAATGTGCAAGATGGTGTAACATTTTTACAACCGTTTTCAAGCAAACAATCTTGGGTTTTGCAATCGTTTTTGGCAAGGGTGAATTATAGCTTAATGGACAAATATTTATTCACACTTACAATGCGTAGAGACGGTTCTTCTAAATTTGGAACAAATAATCAATGGGCAAATTTCCCATCGGTGGCTTTTGGTTGGAAGTTGAAAGATGAAAGTTTTATGAAAGAAATTCCTGCCATTTCGGATGCAAAAGTTAGGCTGAGTTATGGTATCACAGGTAATTCTCAAATTCCAATTGGTCGTTCGTTGGCTTCGTTGGCAGGGGATAATTATTTGATAAATGGAGTAGTTGTGCCAGGTGTTCGTGAGACACGAGTTGCCAATCCTGACCTCCGTTGGGAGACAACCAAAATGGCAAATTTTGGACTTGATTTAGGTTTTATGAATGGCAAATTAACGGCTTCATTCGACTACTTTAATAATACGACTACTGACTTACTATTAAATGTAGCCTTGGCTCCAACGACAGGTTTTCAAACGGCTCTTCAAAATTCTGGGACGCTTAATAACAGAGGTTTTGAGGCATCAGTAAGTTATAATGCCATCAATACCAAAAATTTCCGCTGGGATGTGAAATTAGATGCATCTACCGTCAAAAATGAAATTACGGACTTAGCTGGCTCACCTCCATTTTATGCTTTTTTTGGTACTTCTACTGCTACAGGCAGCCATTTGGGACCTGAAGGCTCGTATGTTGCTGTTGGAAAACCTCTTGGCGGTTGGTTGGGCTATGATTATATTGGAATTTGGAAAAATGCCGATGAAATCAAAAATAATCCAAGCATTGCAGGAATTGATAAACCAGGTTATCCAAGATACCGTGATGTCAATGGAGATGGTAAAATTGATATTAGTGACAGAACGTATTTAGGAGATCCTAATCCAAGTCTGATTTGGGGTTTTAATTCAAGTTTTACTTACAAAAACTTTGATTTTTCTTTCTTTTTCAGAGGCTCTCACGGTGGTAAAATCCGTAACCTTCAAGCATCTGAACATGCAGATGGGGTGGGTAATTATAACCAATATGCTATCGTAGCGACTGATTCTTGGACAACTGCTAATACTTCGGCTTCTCGACCAATCGTTGATGCAACTCGTGAATTTCCAAGTTTCTTCCGCCGTTCATCATTCTTTATTGAAGATGGTTCGTTTGTCCGTTTGGTCAATACCCAAGTTGGTTTCAAAATTCCAAGCAACAAATACCTTCGTTCAGCACGTGTATATGTGAGTGGACAAAATTTATTGACTTTCACAAAATACACAGGTTTCGACCCTGAGGTTAGTAACGGAGGACAAAGCCCATTGAATCGTGGTGATGATTACGATGCTTATCCAAGAGCCAGACGTTTCACAGTTGGATTGCAGTTAGGATTTTAGGAAACACCCCATCCTAAATCCTTCCCCTCGAAGGGAAGGACTTTCATAACGAGTGTTCAAAGCCCTTTCCCATCAAGGGGAAAGGGTTGGGATAGGGGTAATTTAGTTTGCAGTTAGGATTTTAAGAATAAAAAATAGAATAATTCAAAACAATATTTTTATACATTACGTTGAGAAATTATTGTTTAAAATATTAAAAATCAATATCTTATCATGAAAAAAATACTAAGAAATACTTTTTTGTTAGCCACAGCCTTTACGCTAACATTCTCGTGTAAAAACTTGGATGAGCAACCGGATTTCGCCAGTCCAGCATCGTTTTATAAAGACGAAAAAGATATGGAAGCCGCTATCAACGGTGTTTATCGTCCCTTGAATCAGCAGTGGTTCAATACTTTTTATTGCCGCAGCGTATTTGAATGTGCTTTAGGCATTGCAGGAGGTTATGAGAAAGGTCCTCAATATTATGAAACTGGTGCGTATGTTGCCAGTGATGAATATATTGATGCTTACTGGAAAGATAATTATGACGGAATCAACCGTGCAAATGTCATTTTAGACAGAATTGGAAGCGTTCCTAAAGATAAACTCTCGGATGCTAAACGCACTCGTATCATGGGCGAAGCACACTTTTTGCGTGCTTTATACTTGTATCAAGTTTACGTTTATTTTGAAAATGTCCCTGTACCAGATAAATCAACAACGGCGTTGGGAGCAAACCTTTCTAATGAAGGTGGGAAAGCAAAAGCCCTGGCTTTAATGGAAGCTGATTTGAAAGCCGCAGAAACTGAATTGCCCACTCAAAATGCCGCTGCCGATTTAGGACGGGCAAGCCGATGGGGTGCAAAGACTTTATTGTCAAAAGTGTATTTAGAAGCAGGTAAGTGGAATGATGCCGCTGCCAAAGCAAAGGAAGTAATCGACCAGAGTGGTGCCACTTTATTTACCGATTTTGCCGATGTTTTTGGAGTTGTAAAAGAGAATACAGGAGAACGTTTCTTTGAGATTCAAAATGATTTTGCCACAAGTCCTTGGTCAAATTACAACAACATGCACGCACACTTCACTCCAACAGACTGGGATGGAGGTGACCCAAACACGCTTGATGTAGGTGATAATGTTACTGCCGCAGGTTGGGGAGATGCTTGGATTGTGAGTGATATTGGTTTTAGATCAAAATTTGAGACAGGCGATAAACGTGTTAAAGTTACGTTTATGGATCAGTATCGTTCAAAAAATGCGGGTGGAGCAGTAGTTAAATTTGATCCAAAAGCAAAATCAGGCTTTGTAGCACCAAACTCTTCGGAACGTACTTTTAGCAACGTTATTCTTCAAAAAAATATTGAATACAAAATCGGAGGATGGCAATATACGAAGAAAAATTATATGCTTCTACGTTTGTCTGATGCCCTTTTGGCACATTCAGAAGCGGTGGCAAATGGTGCATCGGGAGATGGTTTATTTGGTATAAATACCGTTCGTGCAAGAGCAGGTTTGAATGCCTTATCTGGTGTAAGTGGACAGGCTTTGAAAGATGCAGTCTTCAACGAATGGCTTAGAGAATTTGCGGGTGAAGGTTGGGCTTTTCCAACGGCTCGTAGATTTGGCAAAACTGCCGATGTGATTAAAGAATTTGCAGGACGTACTGTCGATAATGCAAAATTCAGAGTTTTACCAATTCCTTTGGTTGAAATCAACGCCAACAAAACAGTTGCTCAAAATAAAGGTTGGGATTAATTGAATTAAGATTGTAGTTATAAGCATGGTTTTGGGTCTGCCAATTCCATGCTTTTTTTGTATATTTAAGTGTTTACGAAAGTCGTACTTTAAAGAGGTAACTTCCGTATCTTCTCCAAGTCAATTAGTCCTTTCAAATGAGACAAAAACATATCAACAAGCTCTTTGCCTTTATCTTATTCCTTACATTTATCTCCTGCAAAAAAGAGGAGCAAAAATGGTTCAAAAAAATCCCATTTGAAACCTCTGGAATTACTTTTACTAACACCATTACTGAGAATGACCAGTATAATATG
>JAYVIV010000263.1:0-7644 GCA_043769985.1 Arcicella sp. | reverse complement strand
TAAATAATGAAAAAAACATAAGCAAAGCTGTATTTTCTCCTGATAGTAAATTCTTATATACTAAAAATTCAAATAAAGAGTCTAAAATATGGGAAGTTTCTACTGGTAATGTTTTTGACTTTATGCAACAAGAAAAAGGTGTACTTGGGGTATGGTTCTCTTTGGATAGCAAATGGATATATACCAAGGGCATAGATAATGAATATAAAATCTGGGAAGTATCGACAGGAGAAAAAAATAATATATTAAGTGGTGAGAAAAATATAAAGCAAATAGCGTTCTCCCCTAATGGTAGATGGATTTATACTATATCCAACAAAAACGATGCAAAAATTTGGAAAGTTAGTACAGGTAATATGTACAATGTTTTAAATGGTCAACAAAAAATATTTAATATCGAATTTTCATCTGATAGTAAATGGATAGTTCCGTTATCAAAGGAAGGGAGTTATGTTTTAGATATTGAAACGGGTTTGTCTCTTGGATTCTTAGGGCAACAAGAGGCTTTATCGGCTGCCGATTTTTCACCTGATTGCAAATGGCTCTATACTATTCTCAACAAAAAATCAAAAGTAATTGAACTATCAACAGGAAAAGTATTTGAGAGAAGTGTTTCAAAAGATTGGTTTGGAATGGGAGTATTTTCTCCAAATAGTAACTGGTTAGTTGAAATTTTAAATGATGGAACTCAAATTCGTAATTTAGAAACAGGAGTACAGGTTAATTATTTGAAAAAAGAGGAAAATATAAATAGAGTAACTTTTTCTTCGGATGGAAAATGGCTTCTTACTGTTCAAAATACAAATAATTATAAGATTTGGGAGTTTTCAACAGGCGTATTAAGGTATGATTTTAATTTTGAAGATAAATATGCAAACAAAATTTCTTTTTCACCTGATTCTAAATTACTTCTTACTGGCAATATAAAGAATGAGTTTAAAATATGGGAAGTCACATTTCCCCCTCCATTGACAATAGTAAAAAATCTTGTAGAGAGAACGGTGAATAATTTTTCTCCTGACGAAAAGTGGTTAACATTTATGTCTGATACAATTTCAAATATAATTGAAGTTTCAGAGGGTAAAATCCCTAAATTTTTAGAAAGAGAAAAAAATGTAAGCCGCCCTTTCTTTTCTCGTAATCAAAAATGGATTGCTTCAATTTCGGATGATAAAGTAAAAGTATGGGATTCATACGGTGGAGAACTCCATGAATTTTTGACAGGCGAAAAAAAAGGAATCCAAAGGGCTTTTTTTTCGCCTGATAGCAAATATCTTATAGCATTAACTGAGGGGATTTCTAAAATATGGGATGTCGAATCTGAAAAAACCTTGGATTTTTTAAATAATGAAATACGTATTACTCATTGTAATTTTTCACCCGATGGAAAATGGCTTACAACTCGTGATGCAAATTACGAATGCAAATTATGGGAAACAGCGACGGGGAAACTTCATAATTATTTAAAGGGAATAAGGTCCTTAGATGCCCCTTCTTACTCAAATAATGGCAAGTGGATTATTACGAAAAATACTGTGGATAAAATAGATATTAAGGAGACATATACAGGAAAAAAACCAATTATTTTAGAAAAGAATTCTTCATTAAAAGTTGTGGAATTTTCGCCAAATTTTCAAACACTTTTTGTAACGGACACTCTTGGAAAATCTAAAATTTGGGATGTTTTGAAAAGCCAAGAATATGATTATTTAAATAACGAGAAGGATATAAATTTTATTACCTTCTCTCCCGATAGTAAATGGTTATTTACAAGAAGTATAAATAAAGAATGTAAACTTTGGAATGTTTCTACTGGCAAAAGTTATACCCTTTTTCAAGAAGAAATGAATTATTCAAGAATTCGATTTTCAAACGATAGTAAGTGGATTATGACATTTGGAATTTCCAATTCCAAATGTCATGTATGGAATCTATCCTCAATAATAGCTATTGACTATATGACAGTAGGAAAAAACATTGCAGACTACTACTTTTCTCCAAATGGAAAATGGTTAGTTACAAAGAGACTTGGAAATCAAGAAGCAGAGATTTGGGATTTATCCTTACGGGAAAGAATTAACTTTTTAAAAAGTGTAAAAAATATTACAGGAGTTATTTTTTCTTATGATAATAAATATGCTGTTACTACTTCAAACCATAAAGTAACGGTTTGGGAAGTAGAGACTGGTAAGCCTTTGCAGACTTTATTTCTTAACAAAAAACCAAAAAGGGTGGTAATTAAAGATAATCGCTTTTTATTCACTTTTGTTGGAAAAGCGATTATTAGAACAGATATACAAGAACAAAAAGGAAATTTCTTCACTTACGGTGATGGAGAGAGTTTAGATTATTCTTTTGAAGAAATTAATGAATGGAAACGGATTTTCGGAACTCAATATATGATGCCTTTGGATGAAGAAATAAAGCTTAAATATGGAATAAAAAACTAAAATTTTATGGAAAAAACGGCATTTCAACTAATTTATGACCGATTGAAAATTAGATTTTTCGGTTACGATGTTTTTATTTCATACCGCCGTTCAGATGCTTATGGATATGCAAAGGCACTTCAAAAAAAGTTGAGTAAAAAACTGGTTTGTTTTTTAGATGAAGAAGAGATAAGTGTAGGTGAAGATTTGCCAAATAGAATTTCTGACGGATTAAAAAGAAGTAAAAAAATGATTTTGATTGCATCTCCAAATGCAGCAGAACCCCATTTGACTGTGAAAAATGACTGGATTGACAAGGAAATAGCAGAATTTAATGGCGAAATAATTGTTATTAATATTGAGAATTCTAAGGATAAATTTAAAAATCAAAAAATTCTAAACAACTCAGTTTTTACGCCTGACACATTAGACTCATTACGAAATTCAATTCCAAAGGAAAGCGTAATAAACGCTATAATTACCAAGTTCAATAGATTAACAGTAACAAAAAAAATCAACCAACTTATTATCTTGGTAGCGTCAATTATCACGGTGGCTACAACAATTGGGTTAACTAAATTGAATGAATCAAAGCGAATTTCAAAAGCAAATTTTCTTGTATCACAGGCAAATCTTTATAAAACTACGGATATTAATAAATCTTTATTGTTGTATGCGTATGCATATAAAGAAAATCCAGATTCTTCAAATTTTAAACAACTAAATGAATTTTATAATCAATATGCCATTGCTGATACTCTTGAAAATAATCCAATTAAAATTGAAATTAAAAATAGTTTTGTAAGACCGATATGGGTATTTGAAAAGTTAGATAGCTTAATTGAAAATTTCAATTTAAATACGAAGCATAATTTGTTTTTCTATACCAAGAATAGGAATTTATATATTCATTCTCTTTTTTCTGGTAAGCTAATTAAGCAAGTTTCGATTCCAATTAAAAGTAATTTTTATACTATTTCAAGTAAAAATGCTGATTATATCATATTTAGTAGCTCGAATAAATTATTTGAATTTCATTTTGTTAAAAATTCGTTTGATGATTGTACAAATGTTTACAATAAAGAATTCGGTATTTTGCAAGCTATATCGGATAATGGAGAGTTCCTCGTATTTGAAAAAGAACCAGAATACGATAATGTTTTTAATTTTTTTAAAAATGATGCAGTATTGACTGTCTTTAACAAAAAATTAAAGACTATAAAAAAATATCAAATTGAATACCCCCTCAATCGTAATAACAGCATAGATTCGGATAAAAATTTGAGTACGTTGGAAGATATTATAATAAGTGATGCAGGCGAGATGGTTTTTTTGAAAGGTAATTTAAATTTATGGTGTAATAACTTGATATTCGATTTGAAGAACTAAAATGTACCCCTTAGTTAAAACAGTTATTAATTAAAACGAAACTATTAGTTGTTGTAATTTTTCTTTTTTTGCTTCTTTTTTTCTTTTGTTAATTGTGTGGATATGTGGATAACTTTTAGGCTGCCATTGCGTATTGGGACATTGGGGTTTTATAATCCAGCGATTGATGGGGTCTTTCGTAATTGTAAAACGCCATGTACTCGGTGATTCCCTGTTCTAATTGCCATCCATTTTCGTAAGCGTACAGATAGATTTTTTCTTGTTTTAGGCTTCGCCAAAATCTTTCTATAAATACATTATCCAATGCTCTACCCTTGCCGTCCATTGATATTCTTATCTGTTTTTCGATAAGTACATCAAGGAAGATATTAGCCGTAAATTGACTCCCTTGGTCAGTATTAAATATCTCAGGCTTACCATGTTTGGCAAGACAATCTTTGAGTACCTGAGTACACCAAGAGGCTTCCATTGTGTTAGACAATGACCAATGTAAAATACTCCTTGTGTGCCAGTCAATGATAGCCATACAGTACATAAAGCCTCTCTCCATCGGGATATAGGTAATATCAGTTGACCATACTTGATTGGCTCTGTTTATGACAACATCTCTGAGCAAGTACGGGTACTTTTGATGGTCTGAATTGGGCTTAGACGTGTTTGAATGAGGGTAAATGACCTTGATGTTCATTAGCTTCATTAATCGCCTGATTCGTTTACGATTGATAGCATACCCTAATGATTGTAAATGTACCGTCATTCGTCTGAAACCATAAAAAGGCCACTTTAAGTGAGCTTTATCAATGGATTTCATCAAGGTATCTTCCAATTCATCGTTACGTTCAACAGGCTTATAATAGACTCTTGAACGACTAACTGACAGTATTTCGCATTGGCGATTGATAGATAAATCTTCGTGATTTTCTTCAATCATTTCTAAACGTTGAGTCGTGTTAAAGTTCACGATAACTTTTTTTTTAGAAAAGTATTCTCGACCTGCAAACGACCAATTTGCTCATAGAGTTTATCAGAATTATCAGCTTTTGCCGAAGATACTTTTGATGATTTATCAGACTCAAACAAACCACCACCAGTAGTCAGAACTTGTTGTTTCCATTCACTAATTTGAGTGGGGTGAAGTTCATATTTACTGGCAATTTCTGCCAATGTTTGTTTCTCTTGGAGTGCTTCAAGGGCGACCTTAAATTTAAACTCAGGGGTGAGTTTACGCTTGCTGTGCTTGTTCATAATACCAAATTTAGCAATACTTCCGTCTTTTTGAAAGGTTGTCCTAAATTTGGGGTACATTATAGCTCTCCAATTGTCAAAATTGAAGTAAATAATGAAAATATTTATACAGTTACAGAAACTGGAAATATTAACATCTATGAAAATCCAATAAAATACTTTAATGGTTATTATAGCAATTACAATAAAGGCTCTAATTCAAGTTTGACAACTGATATTCAATTGATTCAATCAATTTTAACTGGTAAAAATGAAATTTCTGACTTTACTATTAATGAAAAAACATCTCAATTCTTTTTCTATTGTAAGGGGCAAGGAGTTTATGTAATAGATAGAAAGAAAAGAGTTAAATTAATTCCCGATTCCTCTAAAATTATGGATTTAATTTTGAATAAAATTGGGATTGAGGATTTATCAAAAATTGAGAAAGAAAATTATAACTTATGAAACCATGACCCTACAAGAAAAACTATCCCCATCAAAAACCCCAAAAAAAATCCTCTCATTAGACGGTGGGGGTGTCAGAGGCATTCTAACATTGGGAATGCTAAAAAAGATAGAAGCCCTTTTGAGAGAAAGATATAACAATCCTACTTTGGTTTTATCTGACTATTATGATTTAATTGGCGGTACCAGTACGGGAGCAATCATTGCTTCTGGGCTTGCTATTGGTAAAACCGTGGATGAAATCATAGCCTTATACATTGAATTGGGGCAGAAAATTTTTGGGGAAGGGATGAAATATAAGTTTTTGAAACGAGATTGGACAGGTTTTAGAGCCATATTCAATGAAAATTACGATTCAAAAAACCTTGAAAATTATTTGCAAAATGTTTTCGGAGATATTCGTATTGGCGATAACGAAAAAATAAAATGTGGTTTAGCCATCAATGCAAAAAGAGCTGACACCAATAGTCTATGGACTATGACAAATAATCCAGGCGGAATTTATACCAAGGCTAATTCACATTTAAAATTATGGGAATTGTGTAGAGCGAGTTCTGCCGCTCCATACTATTTCAAACCCAAAATGATTGAACTAAGAAGAAGAACTGGTGAACCATTTTATGGAACTTTTATTGACGGAGGCGTTAGTTTAGCCAATAACCCCGCTTGGTTTATGTTTTTGGTTGCCACAGTTCCTTCATTTGGATTTAATTGGCAAATAGGAAGGGGGAATCTTTACATTACAAGTCTCGGTACTGGCAGCGGGCATAAAAAAGAAGACCCTGCAAAACTTGAAAAGTTAAAGGCTTTGGCTTGGGCATCTAAGCTATCTGACTTATTTATGAGTGATGCCCTCGAAATGAACCAAGTACTACTACAATTATTAGGGCATAATCTTTCTGATGCTATGATAATTGATAGTCAATTTGGAGATTTAAAGGATGTTAATGCCATTCAAGAAAAGTTATTTTCTTTTAGCCGACATAATGTAAAATTGATTCAACCAAACCTTTCTGAGTTAGACTTTAATTTTGGAGTAGAAAAATTAGCTTCACTACCTGAAATGGATCATTTTGAAAATATGGATGATTTATTAAAGATTGGATTAGCTTATGCTGAGAAGAATATTAGTATTAATCTTTTGTAACGATTTACATATTCCTGTCAAACAGCACCACTTGTGGATAACTTTAATAGACCCATAAACTCCTCAAAGTCCTAATTTCATCGCTGCATTATGTTTTTTAATATCCTCAATACGAGTATAACGCTGAATCATAGCGGACGTTTTGTGCTTGGACTGTCGCATAATTTCGGAATCATCCGCCCCGTTAATTTTAGCAATCGTAATAAAAGATGCCCTGAGTGAGTGAGCGGAGTAATTCGTGCCAAAATAGGATTTTACTAAATCGTTCACGGTAGTATCGGTGAGCCGATTGGTCGTGATTCTATCGCCTTTTCTGACTCTGACAAACAACGGAGAGCTATCTTTTTCTAATCGTGAAATCCATGCCTGCAACGTTCTAATGGGACATAAAACCGCTTCTGGACTGTAAAAAATGGCTTTTTCTTCGTAATCTCCGTATTGATTGGTTTTACTTTTTGCCAGAGAAACGATTAATCCTTCGTCCGTAAAGGTTAAGTCGTTTACATTTAACGCTACTAATTCCGACCTTCTGAAAGCTCCTGTGAAACCCAAGAGCAACAGGGCTTTATCTCTTAATTTTCCATTACTCTCCGCATCGAGTTCTCGAAAAATGTTTTTCAATTCGTTGATTTTAAAAGCAGGTGCTTGTTTTTGGCGAATACCTTTACTGCGTTTAATACCCTCCATCACCACCCGAAACATTCGATTTTGCGTAGGTGTTTCTACATCATTCAATTGATGCAATTTAGATATGGCAGCTAACCTGCGGTTGATGGTCGCCCATTTGCAAGCATCCGCCAAGTGGGAAACGTAAGCCGCCAGCGTTTCGGGCGAAACGGGAAAGGGAATTTGTCTGTTGGTTTCACACCATGCGTTAAAATCTCTCAAATCCGCTTGATAGGCTCTTTGGGTATTCACCGCTCCTTCCAAACCTAAACGTCCGTATTCTCTAACTTTTTCCGTGAGGTCCACCGAAAATCCGATTGC
>JAYVIV010000262.1:0-15618 GCA_043769985.1 Arcicella sp. | reverse complement strand
AATCAAAATTGGATTCCAAGAATTTTAAAAATAACCAAAGAAAGACCAACATTTTTTGCTGTTGGAGCGGGTCATTTAGGAGGTAAAAAAGGCGTAATTGCCTTGTTGAGAAATGAAGGTTTTACGGTGAAAGCGGTTAAGTAGTTGTCCTGTTGAACACGGATTAAAAGGATTAGACACGGATGTAATAATTTTATCCGTGTCTAATCCTTTCAATCCGTGTTCCATTTTGTAAATTTGCAAGAAAAATCATCATGCTCAAATTATCCGAAATCTATATTTATCCCATCAAATCATTGGGCGGAATTCATTTAGAAAAGTCTAACATTACTACTCGTGGCTTAGAAAATGACCGCCGTTTTATGCTCGTTGATGAAAATGGACGGTTCTTGAGCCAAAGAGAATATCCCCAATTAGCGGTTTTTCTAACAGAAATTGAAGGTGGAAGTCTAATAATTACTAATAAAAAAGATGGTACTTCTTTAAAAGTTCAAGTACAATATTCTATCACTCAATCACTCTCTCATTCTCTCATTGTAAATATTTGGGACGATGAAACAACGGCTATCGAAGTTAGTGAAGAAGCCTCTAAGTGGTTCACACAGGCATTAGGCATTCCTACCCGCCTTGTATATATGCACGAAGAAAGTCAGCGAAAAATCGAAGCCAATTATTCCCTAACTGGCGAAGAAATTACCTCATTTTCAGACGGTTATCCCATTTTAATCATTGGTCAATCCTCCCTTGATGATTTGAATGGTCGTCTGGAAAACCCCGTAAATATCAATCGTTTCAGACCCAATTTTGTGTTTACTGATGGCGAACCTTTTGAAGAAGATGCTTGGCATGAATTTACCGTTGGCGATGTTAGATTCTTTGGCGTAAAACCATGTGCCAGATGTATTATGACGACTATTGACCAAGAAACTGGCGAGAAAAAAGGCAAAGAACCATTATTAACTTTGAACAAATATCGAAAAGCAGGCAACAAAATTTTATTTGGGCAAAATGTTTTAATTAGTCAATTAGGAACAGTTTCAGTTGGCGATGATGTTACAATATTAAGCCGTAAAAAATTAGCTAAATTCGAGATTGATTAAATTACTAAAAATATTGCATTTATTGAGTTTTGACGTAGTGTTGGGGGCAGTTGTCTGCAATATTATGTTTTGGAAGTTGAACAAAACACCTCCCGAACATTCTTTTGCAGTAGTTGTCATTTTAGGCTTTTCAGTCTGGATAATTTATGTTTTGGATAGATTATTGGATAATCAAAAATTAGATTTCCCTCTTACCGAACGCCATATTTTTCATCAACAAAACGCAAAGATTCTATGGTATTTCATTGGGTTTTTAGTTGTTATCTGCACTATTTTAGTATTTTATCTCCCGCAAAATATTATCAATTTCGGAATCATAATCTCCTTATTAACAGGATTTTACTTATTAATTATCAGTAAAATTTCTTCTAAAAATAATTTTCAACATTACAAAGAATTTATTACAGCCTTTGTTTACGTATCGGCTGTATTTGGGATAACAGTTTTAGATAATCCTCAAATTTCTTCTATTTTAATTGGCTTTATTTTCCTATTAATTGTGTTTCAAAATCTGTTATTTTTTTCATTATCAGAATATAAAAAAAACACAGATTCTTATAATTTGGCAGAGCATTTTGGCATTAAAAACTCAAATTTTATTATTATTCTTATAACTTGTATAATTACACTTTTAGGAAGTAGTCTAACGGGATTATATATGACTAATTATGAAAATAAAGTGGTTTTTATAGAAATAATCATGAGTATAATTCTACTGATGATGAATCAATTTGACACTTTTTTTATTAAAAATGACCGCTATCGTTGGGTTGGAGACGGAGTTTTTTTACTACCTTTATTGATAATTTTTTAGTTAATTCTCAAATGAACGATTCAGAAGCCAAGCAGTCACCCTACGCTGCCCTCAAATACCCACAATTTGTAGCCTTTATTTTTGCCAATTCTTTTTTTACAATTGCCATTTTGATCCAAGAGGTTGTTTTGGGATATTCTATTTATAAAATCACCCATGACCCGCTGGCATTAGGATTAATCGGCTTAGCAGAAGCTCTGCCCTATATTTCTTTGGCTTTATTCGGAGGACATTTAGCCGACCGACGGAATAAAAAAACCTTAATGCAGGTCAGTTTGGCATTTATTATAGGAGGTTCTTTAATATTAATTTGGGCAACATCTCCTACCGCTGGACTTACCCAAACTCAAATGCTGACGGTTGTTTATGGTGTAATTATGCTCATTGGCTTTTCCAGAGGTTTTTATAGTCCAGCTTCGGGTTCGTTAAATCCCTTTTTAATTCCAAAAGAAGTATTTGCAAATGCAGCTACATGGCAAAGTTCATTTTGGCAAGCAGGGGCAATTTTAGGTCCTGGCTTTGCAGGATTTCTGTATGCTTATTTAGGGTTGACCACCACGCTTTGGATTGTTGTAGGAATTTTTTGTTTGGTAATGCTTTTACTTTCCACCATCACCTCCCCTCCTATTCCGATTCAAAATGAACAAAAAGTAAACGTATTTTACTCCCTTCGTGAAGGAATTGCATACGTTTTCAAGACCAAGGTGATTCTTTACTCCATTTCCTTAGACTTATTTTCAGTGCTTTTTGGGGGTGTAATTGCCTTATTACCCATATATTCCGAAGATATTCTTCACGTGGGAGCAGAAGGTTTGGGAATACTTCGTGCAGCACCATCCATTGGGGCAGTTTTAACGATGCTTTTGATGGTATATTTTCCTCCACTTAATCACGCTTGGCGAAACCTTTTACTGGCAATTGCAGGTTTTGGTATTGCAACATTGGTATTTGCCGTTTCAACTAATATTTGGCTTTCGGCAGGTGCTTTATTCCTTACTGGGGCGTTTGATAGCGTAAGCGTAATCATTCGACAAACTGTTATTCGTTTCTTTACGCCCGATGAAATGCGTGGACGAGTGTCATCCGTAAACGGTATTTTTGTAAGCTCGTCCAACGAATTAGGTGCTTTTGAATCAGGACTCGCCGCCAAATTAATGGGAACAGTTCCATCCGTAATTTTTGGAGGAGCCATGACCATGATTATTGTAACAATAGTTTGGTTTCGATCGAAAGAATTATTTAATTTGAAATTTGATAAATGATAACTATTTGTGATTTAGCAATTTATTGGTAGAATAAAATCACTCAATCACAACTCGCTAAATCACAACTCTTTAATTAATCACAAATAAACTCAACAAACTCATGACCAATACCCAAGTAAAATTAGCGGCTCGTCCCGTAGGAAACCCTCAACAAAGCGATTTTACAATTGAAGAAGTTTCAATGCCAACCCCGAATGATGGCGAAGTTTTGATAAAAACGCAATATATTTCTCTCGACCCTGCCATGCGTGGATGGATGAATGAAGGCAAATCATACATTGCACCAATCAAAATTGGCGATGTTTTCAGAGCAGGAACCGCAGGAAAAGTTGTCGAATCAAGAAATCCAGATTTCGCAGTAGGCGATTATGTTACAGGCGGTTGGGGCGTTCAACAATTTGGTATTTCTAATGGAAAAGATCTTGTTAAAGCAGATACAAATCTTGCTCCGTTAACCACTTATATGGCAACTTTGGGAATGCCAGGAATGACGGCCTATTTCGGAATTCTGAACACAGGAATGCCCAAAGAAGGTGAGACAGTTGTAGTTTCTGGTGCTTCGGGTGCGGTGGGAAGTGTGGTTGGACAAATCGCAAAAATCAAAGGTTGCAGAGTCGTAGGCATTGCAGGCGATCAAGAAAAATGCGATTATTGTGTAAATGAATTAGGCTTTGATGCCTGTATTAATTACAAAACTGAAGACGTTAAAAAAGCCCTTAGAGCTGCTTGTCCAGAAGGAATTGATGTTTATTTTGACAATGTAGGTGGTGAAATTTTGGACATTGTTTTAGGACAAATCAGACTTAGAGCCAGAATCGTAATTTGTGGAGCAATTTCACAGTACAACAACACAGAACCCGTTAAAGGACCCTCAAATTATCTTTCCTTATTAGTAAATCGTGCCAGAATGGAAGGAATCGTAGTTTTTGATAACGCAGCTAACTACGGAAAAGCGGCAATAGAAATGGCAGGTTGGATTAAAGAAGGCAAACTGCATTCAAAAGTACACATCGAAAAAGGAATTCATAATTTCTTACCAACCTTAATGATGTTATTTTCTGGAAAGAATTTTGGGAAGTTGCTTTTGGAGGTTGAGTAGTTTTTTTTATCCTTAAATTAAAGTAATTTTGAGGCATCAAACGATAAAAAAATGAAAATAAGTAATTTAAGAGATTGGACATTAGACTCTATTGAACAGACTTTTGGTTTGGTACAAGTACGTTCATTGCCGATTTTGGATGAATTGCTTGCTCATAAACACGAAGCTGATGCATACGAACAAAGGTATTTAGGTAGTCTTCGTGAAGATTATTTAACCTTAGGAGGTGATGATTGGAACGAAGTTGAACTGGAAAATAAACTGATTAGCCCTTTGATTGTCTTTTCAGGCATCTCAAATCAAAAATACTCCTACTTTTTAGAAAGAGAATTACGTGATACTATTGATGATTATGAAATTTCTGGAAGGGTTGATGGAATGATTGCAACAGGTTTTAGAAATCCAAGAAAACCTTATTTCTGTTTAAGTGAATATAAGCGTGGAACAGACCCAAATGGAGACCCCAAAGGTCAAGCACTGATTGCCATGCTTATGGCTCAACATTTAAACGACAACGGAAAGCCCATTTTTGGAAGTTATATCATTGGAAGAAACTGGTGTTTTATGGCTTTGGTGGGAAAAGAATACGCTATCAGTACAGATTTTTCATGCGTTGATGATGAGATTTTTGATATTTTCAGAATCATGAAAAGTCTTAGAATTCAGATAGAAAAGCTAATTTAAAATTTTAGTAAAACAACAAAAAAAGGCTTTCTGAATTTGATTCGGAAAGCCGTTTTACTGATAACCAATTTCCAGTAACTAATAACCAACATCTACCTCATTTTCTCCAAAGCCGCTGTAAATTTTTGCGTATCTAATTTCTCTCGAATCGCAACATCGTAAGCCTTTTGTTCAATGTCCATTGCCATTTGTTTATCGCCCATTTTCAACATTAATTGTGCGTAAGAATGATAAGCATCGGGGGTTTCAACTAATTCTAAAGAGCGTTTTGCCCATTCAGTAGCTTTCTTTAATTTCGCTTTATCATCCACTTGGTCGTAAAAGGCTTTCACCACTTCATTCAATTCAGCCGCTGTCAATCGAGCCATGGTATTTTTAGCATTAACTTTCAAATTCTGATATAATGCTGCACCTGCACCCACCGAGTCACGAATACCTAATTTGTAATTCTGCATAATTTTTTCATATTCCCACAAATCTTGCTTACGAATACTTTCAATCTGCACAAACATTACATACTGATCAAGATATTGCTCTGCGGCATCCGAAAACTTGTTTACGTCCTTCATTGCCAAATAAAATGCCAATTTATTTTTGTCATTCACACGGTCAGCCGTATTGGGAAGTGCCTTCAAATTTGCCGTTAATGCCTTATCAAATAACGCTTGGTTCTTTCCTTTCAAAGCAACATCAAAAACTTCATTAATACTTTGTGAAAATGCTCGGTTAACTTTCTCGACACCGCCCTCAAATAAACTCTCCGCTTTTTCACGAAATTTCAATAATAACTCGAATGCTTTCCCATCAATTATGAAGCCATTGTTTACGATAATACGAAGTGTCTTATCAGCCGAATATTGGATTGGTGCTAAAGATTTCACGTATTCCTCAACCAAATCCCGATTGTCAATTCTGTCATACAATGAACGTACAGCAATGAATTCATTTAGGAATTCTGTGTCTCTACGTCCGTTTTCATATAATTTATCCAAAGCATAAAGTGGTTTTGCATTGGCTTGATTATTCAAAACCATGTCAGCTTCCTTTACTAAATCAGGAGCCCGTAAAAGACCTTCTTGCTTGAAAATTAAATTCTCGGATGGATCAACGAAGAGACAGGTTGGATATGAAGTAACGTTGTAGCGTTTTGCCAAAGTGATTCCGAAGCCTTTTTCTGCATCAACTTTATAGTTAATAAATCTGGCATTAAATTTGTCACCAACAGAAACGTCTGTAAATGTCTTTTTATCCATTTCTTTACAGGGTCCGCACCAAGCAGTGTAGATATCAACAAAGACTAATTTCTTTTGTGCTTTTGCTTGCATAAGCACGTTTTGCCAATCATCTTGACGGAAATTTATTCCTTGCGAAAAAGTCTGATTTATAGCCAACACACTGATAATCAGACAGATTAGTGACACGTAAAATCTTTTCATTTTTTTCTTGATTGATTTGATAATTTCATTGTCAACGTTATTGGCGGTAAAAACAATCTATTTAAAACAAAGTAACTACAAAAAAGATACCAATTTTTTAATTAAAAATTAAAAGTTAAAAATTTCAGTTTTCAAACTTGACAAATAAATCTTAAAACTAAATTACAATTTGGTGTACTTGTAACTTTTAATTCTACATTTTTAATTTTTAATTATCGCTTCATTTTGGCTAATTCATTGGCTAAAAATTCGAGGCGACTACTTTCTACTTTTTCTTGCTTGGCTAAGGTTAAAGTTCTATTTATTAGCTTGATAGCTTCAATTTTATACCCCAAAATAAACAAAAGTCTTGAATAAATTTCACTATTATTTGATTTTTCTTCAATTTCTAATGACTTTTTTATCCAAAGCACCGCTTTCTCTAACTTTTGCCGCTCCTTGTAGTTCTCTATTACAAATTTAGAAGCATTTCTTAACTTTTGCGTATAAATTTCTCCCAAATCTGGAAAGTTTTTTAAATGGATTATATCTTTCTTCAAGACGTAAGTGTCCATGAAAAAATCTGCGGTTGTAAAGAATTTATCCGATTGATTGGTAAGCATAAAATAATTCATTTTTGCTTCTGTATTCCACTCATTTGCTTCGGCGAAAGTCTTGCTTAATCGTCCATTTGTAGCTAACACTTCAATCAATAATTTTTCACTTTTTTGATTACCTGCCTTTGTAAGGTTTTGCAAGATAATTCCTTTAATTTTTCGCTCAATAATTGGTTCATTTTTACGACTCATCAAATAATCAAAAGCACGCCCACGGAGTTGAGAAGCATTTTCTGTAATAAGTTTCAGCGTGGCTTCAGATTTTAGTTGGTCTGGGGTAATTTTCCCTAAATATTCATCCAAAATTATGCTGTTATCCATCTTTTGCAGTTGCCTTACTTTGATATATTCCGATAAAAAAGTAGCATCCCTCCTTCCCTTCATATACGCTTGTTCCAAATCATCATCTGAGCCACTTATTTTTCCTCTTTCCTTCATTTTCTCGGCAGATTCTAACAACCTTTCAACGGGTCGAAAACCTTCTAATTTCTGAATCACGTTCCAATCGCCATCGATGAACATACTTGTCGGGTAGGAATCTAATTCAAAATATTCTACCAGATCCTTTCCTTCGCCCTTTTCACCATCAATTTTATAATTAATAAAGTTGTCATTGAAAATTTTCCCTACATTCGCATTGGTAAAAACCTCTGCATCCATTTGTTTGCAAGGCGTACACCACGTGGTATAAATATCTACGTAAATAAGTTTCTTTTGGGCTTTGGCTTTGTTCAAAATATTCTCAAAACTTCCCGTTTGCCACTGAATTCCTTGTGCATTTG
Source organism: Arcicella sp. (assembly GCA_043769985.1). Classification (GTDB taxonomy): domain Bacteria; phylum Bacteroidota; class Bacteroidia; order Cytophagales; family Spirosomataceae; genus Arcicella. The sequence goes on along the minus strand of JAYVIV010000262.1, from coordinate 7,842 downwards.
TTGGGAGTTGAGTTAAAATCAAGAAAAAGAATATGAAAATCAATGATTTTGCAGTCATATTTTACTATATTTTATTACGATTTAACCAATAACCATACCATGAAATACCATGACATTGACGATTACATTGAAGGTAAAGATAAGTCAATAAAACCCCTCCTCGCACACATTCGCAAGGTTATTATGCTTGCTCATCCTAATATCCGTGAGCAAATTTCATGGAATACACCCTTCTTTTACTGCTTCGACCACCTTTGTTATTTCAGCATTATCAGGAAAACGAAAGGTCTGGAAGTTTGTTTTGTGAAAGGTTTTCAATTGAGCGACGAATCAGGACTTTTAGATGCCAAAGACCGTAAATTGGTAAAAGGAATTACCTTCAAAAGTATGGAGGATTATGAAGAGAAAGAAGAAACATTCTTGGAAATTTTGCAAGAAGCAGTTTTGTTCAATGAAATGAATCCTGAGATTGAGTTTTATAATGTGGTGGTTAAAAAGGAGACACGGAAAAAGTAGGAAGGGAGTAAGGAAAGTATCCATTTGCTCAAAATTATCGTTTCATACTTCCTTTCTCCTGTCTCCACCTCTCCCTTTTTACCTATACATTTTCTCATTCTGATAAACCGACTTAATCTCATTCTTTCCATCAAATTCAAAGAAAAACACTATTGCTTTTTTACCCCAAGGATTACCCGTTGAATCATTGCAAAAATAACGTAGTTCAATCATAACGCAGTTTTTATAAACATCCGAGAACATCATCACGTACCCAATTTCAGGCTCACGGGCTTTCTCATACATCACACTTTGATTAAATGGAATTGGCTTTATTATTGAAGTAGCTTTATACACGGAATCCGAAGAAATTTGGATTAATCTTCCCTCCTTCATGTTGATTTGGGAGCATGAAATTGCTTCTTTTTTGTATCTCTTTTGGATAAAATTACACGTTACATCCACCAAACTAAATGGAATTTGTTGAGGAGATACGATTACCTTTCTGGTTTTATTACTGTTCTGACAAACTGCTAACAGAGCATCTTTCTGAGCAAAGTTATCGACAAACTCATAGGCTTTTTTGAATTGGATATCACCTACTTTTTCTTTGTCAGAAAGTGGAAATAACAAGAATATTAAGAGAGATAAGATTTTCATGTTTGTTAGGTTTTGAGGTTTTGACTACCTCATGGCGTGATTGATAAAATTAAAAAAAAGTAGATTAGTCATGCCATGAGTATCTATTTATAACGAAAGATGTTTCAAATGTATTTTGCAAAGAAATTAAATCTTTTGAAAGTGCTATTTTGTAAGCCATATAAATTTGACAATTAATAGTAAAAAACAACCGAAAAACGTGCTTTATTTTGCAAGCATAGCTTAACTTTGCCTTCTGTAATCAAATTTTGAAATAAAAACGTGTAATCTAACGTATAAACAGTAAAGATTAACGTAAAATTATAATGGATCAATTTTCATATATTGCCAACGCAGACACTGCAGCGATTTCTGACCTCTACGAATCGTATTTGAAAGACCCCAATTCAGTAGATATTAGCTGGCAAAACTTCTTTAAAGGCTTTGATTTTCATGCCGCTTTTAATGGTTCTAACGGAACTTCAAACGGTCAGGCAAAAGTTGCCTCTACTCCCGTTGATTCTTCAATGGTTCAAAAAGAAATGGCTGTCATTAGTCTTATCAAAGCATTCCGTTCTCGTGGACACTTATTGGCAAAAACCAACCCTATTCGTGATCGCAAAGACCGTCGCCCAAGGTTAGATTTGAAAGATTATGCTCTTTCAGAAGCTGACTTAGATACTCATTTTCAAGCGGGTGTTTTTTTGGGAATCGGAGCAGTTTCTTTGCGTACAATCATTGAATCTTTGCATAAAATTTATGCTGGTTCAATCGGTTTTGAATATGCCTATATCCGTGAGCCAGAAGTAAAAGAATGGTTACGCTCAAAAATCGAAAAAGAAGCCTTAGCTTTTGCTCCTTCAATTGACGAAAAAAAGCAGATTTTAGAGAAACTTAATGAAGCAGTAGTTTTTGAGAACTTCTTGGGAACCAAATACTTAGGTCAAAAAAGATTTGGTTTAGAAGGTGGTGAGTCAACCATCCCAGCCCTTGATGCGATTGTGAATCGTTCAGCGGATTTGGGAGTTCAAGAAGTGATGATTGGCATGGCTCACCGTGGACGTTTAAACGTTTTGGCGAACATTATGCACAAGTCGTATGATGCTATTTTTGATGGTTTTGAAGGTAATTTGCCAGACCAAATTCATGGTGATGGTGACGTAAAATATCACCTGGGTTATTCATCAAAACACATCACTCCGTCGGGTGTTGAGGTGTCAATGAAGTTGGCTCCAAATCCTTCGCACTTAGAGGCGGTGAACCCTTTGGTCATTGGTTTTTGTAGAGCCAGAGCCGATGCTCATTATGAAGGTGATTACGACAAAATCCTTCCGATATTAATTCACGGAGATGCAGCGGTTGCGGGTCAGGGAATTGTGTATGAGGTCACACAAATGGCAAAGTTGAAGGGTTATGAAGTGGGTGGAACAATCCATTTTGTCATTAACAACCAAGTAGGCTTCACGACAGATTTTGAGGACGCTCGTTCTGCCATTTACTGTACAGACGTTGCCAAGATTATTGATGCTCCCGTTTTCCACGTAAACGGTGACGACCCAGAAGCAGTCGTTTTTGTTTCGAAAATGGCAGCAGAATTCCGTCAACAATTCAATCGTGATGTGTTTATTGATATGGTTTGTTATCGTAGAAACGGACACAATGAGTCTGATGAGCCACGATTCACGCAACCAACTTTATACGCAAATATTACTAATCATCTAAATCCGAGAGAGTTATATACCAAAAAATTGATTGCTCGAGGAGATATCGATGCTCAATTAGCGGGTGAAATGGATTCTGAATTTAAAGCGGAATTACAGGCTCGTTTAGATTTAATCAAACAAAAAATTCGCCCAGAATATCATCCTTTAAAATTGGATAATCGTTGGGCTGAATTACGTTATGCACAAGAAGGTGACTTTGAAAATTCCCCTAAAACAGGCATTTCAAAAGAATCAATTGATAAAATTGCGGTAGCACTTTCAAAATTACCCGAAGGTTTTGCTGCCCTAAAACAAATTGAAAAAGTATTAACCGATAGAAAAGGTTATTTTGAAAATGGTTCATTAAACTGGGCAACTGCCGAAGCCTTGGCGTATGGTTCGTTATTGGTAGATGGAAATCCTGTTCGTGTATCGGGTCAGGATGTGCAAAGAGGAACATTCTCGCATCGTCATGCGGTTCTGCACGAGGCAAATACGAATGAATCTTATATTTCACTAAATCACATTCAGCCAGAACAAGACCAATTACAAATCTATAATTCATTACTTTCTGAATATGCAGTTTTAGGTTTTGAGTTTGGATATGCTCTCGCTAATCCAGATACTTTGGTGATTTGGGAAGCACAATTTGGTGATTTTGCCAATGGTGCTCAGACCATGATTGACCAATTTATTGCCTCTCAGGAGTCTAAATGGGGAACAATGAATGGTTTGGTGATGCTTTTGCCACATGGTTATGAAGGGCAAGGACCTGAACATTCAAATGCTCGTCCTGAGAGATTTTTACAATTAGCGGCTGAAGAAAATATGATTGTGGCAAACTTAACAACGCCAGCAAATATTTTCCATGCTTTACGTCGTCAATTAGTTTGGCAGTTCCGCAAGCCATTGGTTATTATGTCACCGAAGTCATTATTCCGTAATCCAAAAGTAATGTCGCCAATTTCAGAATTTATGGACGGCTCATTCCAAGAAGTTTATGGCGATAATTTTGCAGATGCGAAGAAAGTTAAAAAGGTGCTTCTATGTTCTGGAAAAGTATTTTATGATTTACAGGAGAAACAAGAAAAAGATAATCGTACTGACATGGCCATTGTGAGAGTAGAGCAATTGCATCCATTCCCAGCGAAAAAAGTACAGGCTGAATTAGACAAATATCCAAAAGCAAAAGTATTGTGGGTTCAAGAAGAACCTGAAAATATGGGCTATTGGTCGTTTGTAATTAGAGAATTCGGTTGGAAAGTTTTTGATAGTTTAGTAGCCCGTAAAAAATCAGCCTCTCCTGCCACAGGTTTCTTGAAAGTTCATACGGTTGAACAGGCTGAGTTGATGGAAAGAGCGTTTGCTTAAAGTTTAAAACGGTTTTTAGGAATCAGAAAACAATGTCAATAGAACGTATTAATAATGAATTTTTAATTAAAATACCTGCATCGGTTGACATGGGTATTTTACAGCAATTTTTGGATTATGTTCGTGTCAAGACGATTGCTTCACAAAGCACTGCATCAGACGATGACATTTTACAAATAGCTGATGATATAAATAAAAATTGGTGGGTTGAGGATAAGCAACATCTTGTTGAAAAAGGATTTACAAATGTGGTAAATACTTATGAATTAGAACAGTTATTTCACAGTAGATAATTTTATAGAAAATACATTACAAAGGATAAAAATAATCCAGCATTGAGATATGGCAATTGAAATGAAAGTTCCGCCAGTAGGCGAATCAATAACCGAAGTAACTATCGCTACTTGGAATAAGAAAGATGGCGATGTAGTAAAAATGGACGAAGTTTTGTGTGAATTAGAATCAGACAAAGCCACTTTTGAACTCCCTGCCGAAGCAGAAGGAGTCTTGAAAATCGTTGCCAAAGAAGGTGATACACTTCCAATTGGAGCCGTTATTTGTATAATTGAACCAGTTGGAGCCTCCGCTTCAACGCCAGCACCAGCACCTGTTGCCAGTACTCCTGCACCCGCAGAATCGCCAGCACCAGTTGAGACTCCTGCTCCACCAGTTGCACCTGCTCCTGTTTCTAACGCAAGCGCACAAGTTATTGAAATTAAAGTTCCTGCTGTGGGAGAATCTATCACAGAAGTAACCATTTCAGCTTGGAGTAAAAAAGAAGGAGATGTTGTGAAAATGGATGAAGTTTTATGTGAATTAGAATCAGATAAAGCCACTTTTGAACTTCCTGCCGAATCTGCCGGAATTCTTCATATCGTAGCCGCCGAAGGTTCTGTTTTAGCCATCGGCGCCGTTGTAGCAACGATTACAGTTGGTGCAGGTGCGGCAGTTACGCCAAGTATTGCACCCGTTGCAACGCCACAAGCAACCGTTGAAACACCCGCTCAAGCAAACAGTTATGCCGCAGGACACGCATCGCCAGCCGCTGCTAAAGCTTTGGCAGAAAAAGGAATTGATGCAAACACCGTGTCAGGTACTGGCGTGGGTGGACGTATCACAAAAGAAGATGCTAATGGTGCTGTAAAACCAGCTCCAGTAGCGACACCAACACCTTCTGCTCCTGCCGTTACTACTCTAACTCCAGCGGTTTCAACCTCAGGAAATCGTAATCAACGTCGTGAAAAAATGACTTCGTTGCGTAAAACAGTGGCTCGTCGTTTGGTTCAAGTGAAAAATGAGACGGCCATGTTGACAACTTTCAATGAAGTTGACATGAAACCAATCATGGATTTACGTGGAAAATACAAGGATAAATTCAAAGAAAAACATGGCGTTGGTTTAGGATTTATGTCATTCTTCACGAAGGCTGTATGTGTGGCTTTAAAAGAATATCCAGCCGTGAATGGTTCGATTGATGGAGAAGAAATTGTTTATAACGATTACTGTGATATTTCAATTGCGGTGTCTGCTCCAAAAGGTTTAGTGGTTCCTGTAATCAGAAATGCTGAAAATTTATCGTTAGCAGGAATTGAAAGTGAGGTTGTTCGTTTGGCTACTTTGGCTAAAAACAATAAATTGACATTACAAGAAATGTCAGGCGGAACGTTCACAATTACTAATGGTGGTGTATTTGGTTCAATGTTATCAACGCCAATTATCAATGCTCCACAAGTAGCGATTTTGGGAATGCACAATATCGTTGAACGTGCAGTAGTGGTTGATGGTCAAATAGTTATACGCCCAATTATGTATGTGGCACTTTCTTACGACCACAGAATTATTGACGGAAAAGAATCGGTTTCGTTCTTGGTAAGATTGAAGCAATTGTTGGAAGACCCAACTCGTTTGTTGTTGGATGTTTAAAGGAGTGTTAAGTACGAAGTATTATGTATTAAGTAATGAGACTTGTCTTTGTACTTAGTACGTAATACTTGATACATATTTAAAAATGGAAAATCAAGTTTTGAGTTTTGAGGAAATAAAAAAGCTCTTTCCAGATGAATGGGTGCTTTTGGGAAATCCTGAATATAGTGATGATGATTTAGATGTCATTGCTGCAACCGTCATTCTTCATGATAAGAGTAAACTTGAACTTATTAAAAAACGAGTTCGGTGGAGAGATGCCTATCATTCTGCAACGACTGTTTTCACAGGAACATTTGCAGCTAAAAGATACTTATTGTGAAGATATTTAATTTAAATTAGTCCTTAAAACTGGTGCAATAGTTGTTAAGGCTTATGTAAATGGGTATAAATTAAATCTTCTTTTAGATACAGGAGCAACTAATACAGTCATTGATTACAACATTCTCTTATTGTCTGATATTGATTATAGATTAGTTGGAACGAAAGAACAGCCAATGTTTGAAACAGCAAGTGGAGTTATTGATGCTCAATGGGTAAACGTAGATTCATTTATTAGTTTGGGAATTCATAACGTAGATTTCGACTTTGCAACGTATGATTTTCTATTGGAAGGAATTGTTCCTGAATATGATGGAATGTTAGGCTTAGATTTCTTCCAAAAGAATAAAATTTGTATTGACTTCGTAAAATCAGAAATTACCATTTCATAATCATAAAAATAAATGGCAAATACAAAAGTAGTCAGATTTGACTGGGCATTGAAACATTTACTTCGAGATAAATCCAATTTTGATATTCTCGAAGGTTTTTTGTCTGCCCTTTTGGAAGATGACGAAATAAAGGTTTTACAAATTTTAGAAAGTGAGGCGAATCAAGAGGATGAATCAGACAAGTTTAACAGAGTTGATCTTCTAATTGAAGATGGTAATAAACGAAAAATTATCATCGAAATTCAAAATACCCGTGAGTCTCATTATTTAGAAAGATTATTATTCGGAACATCAAAAGTAATTGTTGATAATATTGGATTAGGACAAACTTTCAAGGAAGTTGCCAAAGTGATTTCTGTCAGTATTCTATATTTCAACTTGGGTTCTGGAGACGATTATTTATATTATGGTACAACAGAGTTTAGAGGATTAAATACTGGTAATCCATTGATAGTCAAAGAGAAAATTGAGAAAACGGAAGATTTTGAAATTAAATATAAGTTTTCAGAGAAAAAAGTTTTTCCAGAATACTATTTAATCAAAGTCGATAAATATCCAAATGTTATTAAGAAAAAAATAGACGAATGGATTTATTGGTTTAAAAATAATCAAGTTTTGGAAGGTTCAACTTCTAAAAATATTGATAAAGTAAAAGAGAAATTGGCTCGAATGAATATGACCGAAGAGCAACGAAAAGCTCATGAGCGTTATGTTACCAATACAGTTATTGAAACTGACATGATTGAAACAGCTAAGGAAGATGGAAAGTTAGAAATGGCTCGAAATTTAGTTTCCCTCGGAGTTACGATGGAGTTAATTATTCAATCATCAGGTTTAACACAAGAAGAAATCGAAAATTTATAACAATGCAATACGACGTAATAGTAATTGGTTCGGGTCCTGGTGGGTATGTTGCCGCCATTCGTTCAGCACAATTGGGCATGAAAACTGCCATCATCGAAAAATATAGTGTCTTGGGTGGAACCTGTCTAAATGTA
>JAYVIV010000261.1:0-6047 GCA_043769985.1 Arcicella sp. | reverse complement strand
TGGACTGGCAAAATCTATGTCATTATTTGGAAAACGTTTCAAGGCAATATTTCGCCCAGCCGTCCAACCCGTTTTACCTAATTTTTGTTCAACAGGTTGCAGATTTTTCGACTTAAAATCAACAATCCAAGCCAAACGAACGGTTATTTCATTGCCCGTTCTACCTTTTTTATTGTCGAGAGCATCCGCTAATGATACCAACACCGTGAGACTTCTTTCCCAATCTTCAACCACAGGAATTAGATTTCCAAGTGCTTCATTACCAATGGATTGATTCAATTCTTCCAAGCGTTCTGCCTGAGATTTGGACAGTCCGCCGCTAATATCAGCTTTGCGTTGAATATGAAAAAGGGCTTCCCGTTCAATCAATTTAAACCCGCAGGTTTGGGCATTTTCTATAATACTGATAACCTGATTTTTTTCAAAAGGAGCTTTGGGAATATTGGAAGAAAGACATAAGAAAACGTAGCTACTGAGGGTGTATTCTGGATTAAAATTTTGTCTTGCCAAACTATGTACCGCAGCTTTATCTTGATTTTTAAAGAAATAAAACAACGAACCCATCATCAGTACATATTTCTGTTGGTCGGGGTGAAAATTCTTTTCGGCATACTTCAAATACTCCTCATAAAAACTCAATAATTTACTTTCGTTGGTTTTGACAAGAGCCATCGCATAACCCACCATCGACCATTCAGAAGGATAGCCCTTCTTTTTATTCATCAATTTTTTCCAAGATTTTATGGATTCATCGTAGATTTTTATTGCCTCTTCATACCTACCGTTCATTACCTCAATCAAACCCCACATTGCCATTTGGCTATAATTCAATGAAGTTGCTTTTTTTAGCGATTTTTCCAAGGGTTTGATTTCGCCTTTCAAAAACTGAACCGTCATCACACGGTATTCGTAGGTTGAATCTTTGGGTAATTTACATTCCACCCAAAAGTCTAAATATTCATCAATTGGTTGCCAAGTGGTCAGTTTTTGGGCGGTGATAGCGGTCAAAACATCTTGGGCAATTGCGGCTGGATATTGTTTCAAATTTCGATAATCCCAACCATAATTAATAGCCTCCACAAACAGTTGGTCATAAAATTCATCAGGATTATTTTTCTGAATATCAGTCAAAAATTTAACGTCATTGCTATAAATGGCTATTCTGAAATCACGAGCCTTACGCTCGGCATGAGTATTGTCATAGTACCAGCGATTGGCGGCACCCGTTGGATATTCAGTTTTAATTTTATCAATAATCTCCTTGAAATCAGGCTCTTGTGAGACTTTTTGCGTAAGAAATTCTTTGAACTCATCATCTTTAAATTGAATGCCTCCTTGATATTGAATATTCACCAAAATACCTTTTTTAATCAGCATTTCACGATTATTAACCCCCGAAGAAGAATTAAAAGCCTTGCCGTTTTCATCTTTAATTTTCATTTTTGATAGAAAAGATGAAAATTCACTGGCATTGCTTATGCCCCCATAATAAACCGAGAAAACTTTGAGAAGATACTGATTACTTGCGTTTAGAGAATCGTAAAGGGCTTGATGAGTCATTGTGTGGATTTTGTTGTTTTAACAAAAATATAGAAGAAATATTGATTACACAAAAAGAGCATCCATTTCGATTGAATCATTGACTAATCTCTGCACATACTCATTCTGTTTTAATCCGTAAGTGGTTATCATGGTCAGGAATAAGGTTTTTTTTGTGCCAGTCTCAGTTCTGAAATTGCTTAATTTATGTTGTAAATTTTCTGCGTAAGCCTTCGTGATGGTATATTGGTCTATGGAAAACTTAATTTCACAAATATTAATAATTCGGTCGTTTCGGTCAATAATTAAGTCGATTTGCGTTCCTTTTTCACTTTTTTGGCTTCGCCATGTGGATATTTCGGCATAAATTCCGCTTATTCCTAATGCTTTTTTGATGGCATCTACGTGATAGCGACAGATATATTCAAAGGCATAACCACTCCAAGCACGCCATTTTGGGCTACTTAATTGTGCCAACCATGCACCTTTAATTTGTGCTTTGCTTTCTTTTACGAATGTTAAATAAAACAAAGTAAAAGGGTCAATCAACTGAAAAAGGGAATCTCGTTTGCCTTTGTTGAAGGGTAAATAACGACGTATAAATCCCGATTGCTCCAATTCTTCCAAAACGGCAGTTATTGAACCTCCGTCCGATAATTTAGTCGAGGCGATTATTTCTTTGCGAGTCAAGCCTTTTGCTTTCTGTGATAAAGCCTCAACGATTAGCGTATGTTTCTCATATTTATTGAATAACGAACGATACAAATTGGCGTATTCGGTAGCCAATAAACCGTTTTCAGTAAAAAATAAACGGTCAATATTCTGGGCGATGCTTCTATTGACTTGGATATTTTCGAGGTAATACGGAATTCCTCCCATTGCCATGTAGAGTTCCAAAAGCTGATAGCGGTCGTAATTTGCTCCTTTTGCTTTCAAAAATTGTTCAGTTTCAGCCAATGAAAAAGGCTTCAATAAAATTCTTTCCGTTAAACGATTATGTAAGCCTCCACGATTGTTGATTAACTGATTGATAATCCATGAAGCCGCTGAACCACAGACGATTAATAACACATCCGTGCGGGCAGAAGCCCAACTATTCCAAAAATATTCTAAGGCAGGAACAAAATTCGACTGTGCCGTATCGAGCCAAGGCAGTTCATCCAAGAAGATGACTTTCTTGACGGAGGTTTGCTTTTCTAACAATAGCGATAAACGATTGAAAGCCTCGAACCAATCATCAGGAGGTGATTTTGGCGATTCGTCTGGACTGATTTTCAAGAAAGCGTTATGGAAATTAGTCAGGTGTTGTTTTAAGCCTACATTGGCAACACCCGATAATTGAAAATTAAAAGGTTCAGTAAAAACATTCCGAATTAAGAATGTTTTACCCACTCTTCGCCGACCATAAACGGCAACAAATTCCGATTTTTTAGAATTTTTAAGTACGTTGAGCGTAGCAATTTCTTCTTGCCGTCCAATAATTAGTTCCATATTAGCCTATCAATTTGGCTGTAAGTTACTAAAAATATTGACTTACCGCTAATTTGATTTAGCAAAGTGGCGGTAAGTAGGTTAAAGAAGTGAGTTACAGCCAGATTGCTCTGAATATGTTCATTCCCACTACAAAAAATCCCCTTTCAAAACATCAAATGATTCTTTTTTTAATTCATGTCTATAAAAACGTTTATCTAAATCTGTGGGTGTTCGGATAATGCTTTCGTTTATACCGTAAACGACCATTAATTTGGCATTAAGTGATTTGATAAATTCATTCTTTATTTTTCGCTGATTTTCAGATGTTTTATGGGTTATTCCTAATAATTCATGTATTTCCTGATTTTATATTCTTTGAAAATAGAAGATATAATAAGTAAGTAAGGATTCTTTGGTGCAATAAATTATTGAGATGACGTGAATAAATATAAGAATTATGATAAAATTTTCGCATATTTGAAAGTTAGTTTTAGTCCTGATGAAATTCATCTAAAATTGAACATTTAAGAACGTAAAACACTAATTAAAATAATATAAAAATATATGAGAGTTGGAAGCATAACAGAATCACAAGACACATTTTCGTGGAAAGTCACACATAGGTTTAATGATAAAAAGTTTATTGTGTGTGTTAGAGATGAAAGAAATGAAACCTGGTTAAAAAATGTTATTTGCTTAGACAATAAACTACTTATTGATTTAGATGAATATGAGTTTGAAAATAATTTATTTACAGCCAGACCGCCTTATAACAACATACACAATATTGAAGATTTACCTTTAAACAGATTTCACGTTAATCAATTAGTAAAAATTGATAAAGGTAATATTAAAGAAAATGAAGGTGTAATGAATCCTAATTTTCCTAAAGTTAAAACTTTCAACGCAAATATAAATCCATTTGAGACAAATCAAATAATTGAATTCTTTGAAGGTAATATTAACGAAGGAGATTCTTTATTTACTCCAAATTTGACAAGTATTTTTGAATTAATAAAAAACGTTTATGTTGAAAGTGAAAATTGCTTTTTTATAATTTTTGAAAATAAATTAATTGGTCCCTTTATCGCACTAAAAGTAAATGACAATTCATTTAAAATTGCTAAAAGCACATTTAAAAAATTTGGTGAATATAAATTTAGTGAAAATTCATATTTAGAGTTTGAAGCAAATGAAATAGTTAGAAAGATTTATATTGAAGCAAATAATTTAAGTTTAATCTTTAGCAAAGAATATAATTTTACAAGTGATGATGAATTATGGAAAGAATTTGAACAAGAATTAACGAACCATCCAGATTATTTCAATGATATTTCATTGGAAAATATAAAAAAGATAATCACAAAGTCATCTGAGTTAAAATCTTTGGAGAAAATAATCAAAGATAACAGTCGTTTGGAAACATTAATTCGAGAAAGTGAAAAAATGCTTATTAGAAATATTGATTTAATAAACTTGATTCCAGAAGTAAAAAAAATCAAAGAAGAGAAGAAGCAAATTGAAGAGGGTATATTTATCGTTACAAAAGAGTTAGAAGAAATAAATAACAAGAAAAAGGTTTTACAAAATGAAATTAAAGAATTAAAAGAAAACAGAACTGAGGAATTAGAGAAAAGGAAAAGAGAATTTGATGATGAAATTAATGCTTTGGAAACTCGTAGAAATAATTTAGAGGAAGAGGTTAAGAATGATAAGAAAGAACTGGAAAACAATTTAGACCAAATAAAAAAAGAAATTGACACTCAAAAAATTATTGAGGAGTATCTAAAAGCTGGTGTAAAAAAACTTCAAGATGAATTTACGTCAGAACAAAAAGATGCTCAATACAAACTTGCAGAATTAGTAAAAGGAAAAACTCATTTTGATTTTATTAGCGGAAGAGATTTGTCAGAACAAGAAGTAGCAACGTCTGTTCTTCAAGATTTTAAGACTGATGACCAATTTGAGGAAAATCAGTATCGTGAATTTAGAAATGAATTAGTTGCAAAGTTAAAGCAAAGCAATCGAAATTTTGAACCTCACTTTGTTGACAATCTATTAATTTCAATTTTTCAAAATACCTTAACAATATTTGCAGGAGTTCCTGGAACTGGAAAAACTACATTAGCAAGAATCCTTACTAAAATATTATCTCCAAAAGAAAAGATTAGGGAGGTTTCTGTAAACAGAGGATGGTCTTCACAAAAAGATTTTATTGGTTTTGTAAACCCATTAACAAAAAGATTTCATTCTTCTTCGACAGATATATATTCATTAGTAAAACAAATGAATGAGGAATCAAAAGATGAAGGAATATATCTTAAAACTCCTATGTCTTTTATTATTTTGGATGAAGCAAATTTAAGTCCATTAGAACATTATTGGTCGTCATTTTATAATTTAACAGATTCAACAGGTATGCTTGAAGTTAAATTAGGACATAATGAAACTATAAAATTTCCAAATAATTTACGATTTATTGGTACAATTAATTATGACCATACAACGGAAGAATTATCACCACGAGTTTTGGACAGAATAAATGTAATTCAACTCAAATCAGAAGAAATAAATTTCAATAGTATTTCAAATACAAAAATTAAAAATATTCAACTTTCATTTCAAAGATGTATTGATTTTTTTGAGCTTACAGACAATAATCACATTGAATTTAAAATTGAAGGCAGAATAGAAGACGGATACAGAGAAATCAAAAGTGAATTCAAAAATTTAAAAATTTTTATAAGTCAGAGGGTAGAAATTGCAATAAAAAGATATATCACGTTAGCGAGTAAATATATGTCAGATGTCAACAAACCCTTAGACTATTGTGTAGCACAAAGACTATTACCATTAATTAATCTGCAGGGTTCAGAGAATAAACAAAAGTTAATGTTACTAAGAAAAAAATTAGACGATAATAAGTGTGAAATATCTACCCGAATTTTAGATGATATAATTAATATTGGTTCTGAAAAAGGTATTTACGAAGATAATTTTAACTATTTTTTAACTTTGTCAAATGTTTAAACTTT
>JAYVIV010000260.1:0-8808 GCA_043769985.1 Arcicella sp. | reverse complement strand
ACGCCCAACGTAGGCAATACGAAAAGTTTCGAGTTGTTCTTTATTGTCAATCTGAAAATCAGCAATTTGCTGTTGTATTTCGGTAATTTGTGCTTGCATAGTGCAAAATTAGTAATTAGTACGTGAATTTAAACTAATTGAACACGGATTTGAGGGATTAGACACGGATAAAAATAAAAAAATCTGTGCGGTCCGCCGCTGCGGTCCAATCCCTCAAATCCATGTTCAATCAAGCCTAATACAAAACCCAAGTATCCTTCGACCCACCACCCTGCGAAGAATTCACCACCAAAGAACCCTTCCGCAAAGCCACACGGGTCAAACCCCCAGGAATTACTTCAACGCCATTTCCATAAAGAATGTAAGGACGTAAATCCACGTGGCGACCTTCAGCGTGGTCATCAATCAAACATGGAACTCTGGATAATGAAATGGTTGGTTGGGCAATATAATTTCGTGGATTTGCCTTAATTCTTGCCTTAAAAATCTCCTGTTCCTCCTTGGTTGATTTTGGACCTATCAACATTCCGTAACCGCCCGCTTCGTTGGCTTCTTTCACCACTAATTTTTCAATATTTTCTAATACATATTTACAATCATCTTCTTCCCCACAGATATAAGTTTCCACATTTGGCAGGATGGCATCTTCGCCCAAATAGTATTTTATAATTTTGGGAACGTAGGCATAAATCACCTTATCGTCCGCTACGCCCGTTCCTGGGGCATTGGCAAAGGCAATTCTTCCTTTTTTATAAACCTCAAAAATTCCAGGAATTCCAATCATGGAGCGTGGATTGAAGACCGTTGGGTCGAGGAAAGTATCGTCAATTCTTCGGTAAATGGTATCAACAATTTGGAAACCTTTGGTAGTCCGCATTTTTACGTAACCATCATGCACCACCAAATCACGAGCATCAACTAATTCAACGCCCATTTGTTGAGCCAAATAGGAATGCTCAAAATAGGCAGAATTATAAATCCCAGGGGTCAAAACACACACCGTTGGATTGGGTCTGCCTGAAATATGCTGCAACATTTGAAGCAATTTATTCGGATAATCGGAGATAGATTGCACCCGAGTTTTACCCAAAACTTCTGGAAAAGTTCGCTTCAATAATTCCCGATTTTCGAGCATATACGAGACCCCCGATGGACAACGAAGATTATCTTCCAAAACCATGAATTTACCATCATCACCCCGAATCAAATCCGTGCCAGTGATGTGAATATAAATGCCTTTGGGTGGACGAATACCGATACAAGGGCGAAGGAAATCTTTGGAAGTTTCAATCAATTCACGGGGAACTATGCCATCATTTAGAATGTGTTGGTCGTGATAAATATCATCCAAAAACATATTTAAAGCCGTTATCCGTTGAATCAGACCCTTTTCTGTCCGTTTCCAATCTTCGGCTTCAATCACTCTCGGGATAATATCAACGGGCATAATTCGCTCCGTTCCTTCATTTTCAGAATAGACATTGAAGGTAATTCCCATTGCCATCAACGAGCGTTCAGCGGCTTGGTGACGGCGAACAAACTCCTCCACTTTTAGTTGCTCGGTACGTTCTTTGAAAGCCTCATATCCCAACCGAACATTGCCATTTTCATCAAACATTTCATCGAAGAATCCTTCGGTTTGGTAATTATCGTAACTGAAATTCATAGGTTTTAAATTTACTTGTTTCTCTAATTTAGTGGATTTAGAATGTTTTTCAAAATTTAATGAACTGGTAAAGAATAATTTACTTAAAATGAGTATAAATACTTAGTTATATTTAAAGTTGTTTTGAATATTCTCCTTCAAATATCATCTTTCTGTGGTAAATTTGGGAGAATTAAGTTTACGGAACTATCTACTATTTGACGCAAATCCTCACCCCCGACCCCTCTCCGATGGAGAGGGGAGCATTGGACCATTTTTTCTCCCCTCTCCATCGGAGAGGGGTCGGGGGTGAGGTTTTGCGAGTCAAATCCAATTTGCGTCAAATAGTAGATAATTCCGTAAGTTTATCCCGACATTATTATCCCAGTGCAGGAGTAAACTGTTCATAATTCAGTTCCCTCCTTCGTCAGGATGACAAAATGACTCCAAAATATTACAAAAAATGCCCCCAGAAAAAATAGAACTTCCGCCAAAATATTACTTGACCTATTTTCAGTATCTCATTGATTTTGTCAAGAAGAAATATCAACATATTCTTAATGAAACTGAACAACAATTTCTCTCAGATTTTGAGGCTTTGACGGAGGATGAAAAATGTCTTTTTATTCGTTTCTGTAACCGTACAGGCTCTTTTTTCAGAACGGAGAAATTGAAATATGCCGAAATAGAAAACATTCCAGCATCACTTAATGGCTTGATTGATAAGGGTTTTGTTGAACCACTTTCCGAAAATCACCTCAAGGAAGCGGCGGAGGTTTTGGATATTTTTAGTAAAGCTGAATTGATTGAATTAGCCAAAATGCTCAACCTCGAAACCCGTGGAAAAGCATCGCAAAAGAAAGAGGAGGTATTAGACTGGTTATTGATGGTTGGTAATTGGGACGATATGCTGGAAGTTATAGCCCCCCCCGCCCCCGATGGGGGAGCTTTCCCGAACGATAAATTGGACGAGAATTCGGAAGAGAAAGCTCCCCCATCGGGGGCGGGGGGGGCTGGGGCTTTCGTTATTAGGGTTAAAAAGGAGGTTGAAGTCCAAATGCTCAAATTCCTTTTCTTTGGCTCTCGGCATGGTGATATGACTGAATTTGTTACCCGTGATTTAGGTTTTCAGACGTATGAAAAATTTGATGAAGACAAGATGGTGGCGTACTTCCAAACTCGCCAGGAAGTGGAAGATAAATTGAAAGTAAGTCTCGCCCGTGAGGATTTTTATTTGATGCAACAATCTGATATTGAGATACTTGATATTTATAATTGGTTCATGGATTGGACGGAAACGCACCGCAAGGAATTATCAGAAATCGCCATTCCAACCTACGGAACGTTCTCATTGCGAGTGGCTTTGTACTTAGAAAAGAAGAAAGCCTTAGACGAAGCCCTCACCATTTTCAGACTCACCGAGGAATCGCCTTCAAGGGAGCGACAGGTTAGGATTTTGGATAAACAGAAGAATAGAGAAGAAGCAAAAGCCCTGTGCGAACTCATTTTAGCCGAACCACAAAACGCAACGGAACAGTTTTTTGCGGAGGATTATTTGAATCGAATTGAGGCAATTTTACTCAAAAAGAAGTCCAAAAAAGCCGTAACGCAACAATTGCATGGTTCCGAATCCATCACGATTAGTGCTTTGTGGAAACGGCAAGTGGAATTTGGGGTGATTGATTATTACCAAAACAGAAACATGAAGGCAGAATTTACCGAAAATCACCTGTGGCGAAGTCTGTTCGGGTTGCTGTTTTGGGACATCATTTTTGATACTGATTCCTTAGCGATTCATCATCCTTTGCAACGTTCGCCTTCGGATTTATTCAAGCCCACTTTTTTTGAAAAACGGAAAGAAAAAATGGAGGAACGTTTGAAAATGTTGGAAGTTGAAGATGCCACAACGGTTTACATGAATCGTATTTTCTTTGAGAAATTCGGACTAACAAATCCGCTTGTGGAATGGTACGGAGGGCTTTTCCCTTTGATTTTAACGGTATTAGAAAAACTTTCTCCCGAACAAATTACGTTGATTACCTTAGAAATGGCAAAGAATTTACGTCAAAATCTAAGAGGATTTCCAGACCTTTTTATCTGGGCGGATGGAGAATATAGTTTCATAGAAGTAAAATCGCCCACCGATAGTTTATCCAATCAACAACTTTTTTGGTTACGCTTTTTTGAGAGTATCAACGTGCGGTCAAAGGTGTTGCGGGTGGAATGGGAGATATAAAAATTAGCACACGGATTTTAGGGATTAGACACGGATTTACAAAGATAAAATTAAAAAATCCGTGTCCAATCCCTAAAATCCGTGTGCCATTTGACCTACGACAAATCAGACCAACGATATGCCTCAATCAGCTTCATTTCGCCCTCTTTTCCTTTCATCGAATTGCCGTGTTCCATGCCCAGAATGAACTCGCCATGGTTGGTTGCTTTTGCCTTTTCAGCGATATGTTTGAATAAAAATTTATAGTTTACCTCACCCGATGTTGGCTCATTTCGCCCAGGTTCATCGCCAATTTGGAAGTAAGCGATTTCATCCCAAGTCAAGTCCATATTGCGAGTTATTCGCCCTTCGTTTCTTTGCATGTGCCACATATCAAACAAAATTTTACAAGCGGGACTGTTCACTGCCTTGCAAATCATATAAGTTTGGTCGGAAAAACGGAGGAATAAATCGGGATTATCAGAAAGCGGTTCAAGAACCATTGTCAAATTATGCGGTTCAAAAATGGCTGCGGCTTGTCGCAAAGATTCAATCACATTTCCCGTCTGAATTCCCATCGGTAAATCTCTTTGGAAATTGCCAGGCACCACCGTCATATATTTCGCATTACAGCGTTTTGCCACTTCAACGGCTTCACGACAGGTTTTTAGGAATTTTTCACGCCAAGTAATATCACCAGAAGCCAATGTACTTTTGGGAGGCCAACCATCAAAACTTACCACAAAAACACCCATCGACATTCCTAATTTTGCCATCGTTTCGCCAATTTTAGACTGCAATTCGGGTGTTTTTCCCATCATACCGTTATCTTCCAAAGCCCTAAAGCCCATTTCGTGCATGAATTTTAATTGGTCAATTTCATCCTTCCCAGCCGAATTTTCAAACATCCCAAAATGCGGAGCGTATTTGAGTTTGAAGGGCGTTTGAGGAACTGTAATGGTCTGATTTTGAGAGCCTTTGACAAATGAAGGCAACGAGACTAATCCCGCAGAAGCAATGATATTTTTGGTAAAATCTCTTCTTTCCATTTTATTTTTAGTATATGATTATAGACAAATATAAACAAATACAGGATAATTCTTGTGTGGAGTTGTATTTATCCCCTAAATATTCCACCAAACAGAATCAGGATAGACCCTACCCAACACCACAGGTTCGCCAATCATCGGCGTAGTCATTTTTAGATTTTTACTTTCAACACTTTTTTTCAACTCAATCATTGGCTCATTCCAATCATGAAAAGCTAAGGCAAATTTTGCCCAATGGACTGGCATAAAAGCTTTCACATTCAAATCTTGGGCGATTTGGGCGGTTTCTTCGGGCAGGCTGTGGATATAATGCCAATCCAGATTATACTGTCCGTTTTCCAGTAACGCAAAATCAAAAGGTCCGAACTTCTCGCCAATCATTTTGAAGTGCGTATCATAACCCGAATCACCACCCAAGAAGATTTTATAACCGTGAATGTTTAACACAAACGAAGTCCACAATGACTTAGCACGAGTGAAACTTCTACCCGAAAAATGTCTGGCAGGGGTTGCGGTCAGCGAAATATCATCGGCAATTTTATGGCTTTCCATCCAATCAAATTCAACGATATTTTCTGGTTTTACACCCCAAAGCTCCAAATGTTCCCCAACGCCCAAAGCGGTATAAAATTTCTTTACCTTTGGAATTAATTTCATAATCGTCTGATAATCAAGATGATCGTAGTGGTCGTGTGAGAGAACGAGCATATCAATATCGGGCATATCATCCACTCCGTATATATTTGCACCTGGAAATGCTTTTACCATAAATGACACTGGCGAAGCATTACCACTAAAAACGGGGTCAACCAAAATATTGATGTTTTTTGATTTGATTAAGTACGAGGAATGTCCAAACCAAACGATGGTTGGCGTTTCGGCAGCAAGGTTTTTTAAGTCCGTTTTTATTGAGGGTAAAGGATTCTGAGGTTCATTATTTTTAGATTTATTAATGAATTTTTTCAACATCCCAATCTTTGAAACCTCCTTCGGCATTACTTCGGTTGGAGAAAGATTCTGGAAAACACCATCCCGATAATTGGGCGATTTCAAAATGCGAGCCAAACGGCTATTGGCAGGATATTTACCGAAAAATTTTTGTTGTAAAAAGAAATAAGAGCCGCCACCGAGAACAGCGGTGGAGGTAAGGAAAAATTTTAACATAGTTCTACGTTTCATTATGACAGTTTAGTTTCTTTACAAAAAAAACGCTTCTAACGTTCCCGAGTCAAATCCATCAACTGCTCCGCAGACATTTTTCCGCTGCCTTCCGAACCTTCCAATAATCCATCGGCTAAGTCTCGCTTGGTTTCGTGGAGTTTTAGGATTTTGGATTCTACGCTGTCTTCGGTTACAAATCTATACACCGTTACTGGGCGTTGTTGTCCCATTCGGTGAGCCCTGTCGGTGGCTTGGTCTTCTACCGCTGGATTCCACCACGGGTCGAGGTGAATGACGTAATCGGCGGCGGTGAGGTTCAATCCTGTGCCTCCTGCCTTCAAACTTATCAAAAATATATCACCGTTTCCTCGCTGAAAATCATCAATTCTTTCTTGGCGTTGTTTGGCTGGCGTACTACCGTCTAAGTATTGGTATTTGATATTTTGAGCATTTAGATACTCTTCAATAATTGCCAAATGCTTGGTAAATTGACTGAATACCAGAGCTTTATGTTTATTTTCAATCAGTTCTTCTACAATTTCTCCGAACAATTCTAACTTAGAACTATTCAGGGGAATTTCGGGATTTACTAATTTTGGATGACAACACGCCAAACGTAAACGGGTCAATTCTGCCAAAATCCTAAAACGTTTATCTTGCACCGCTCCCGCATCCGACTCAATGCGATGAATAGCATCTTGACGGACAGATTCGTAAAATGAACGTTCTTCGGTGGACATTTGCACGTTCAAAACTATCTCGGTTTTGGCGGGTAATTCGTCCAAAACTTGATTTTTTTTGCGTCTCAAAATGAAAGGTTTAATCAGTTTTTGGAGTGCTTTTCTCCGTTCCAAACTATTATTTTTTTCAATCGGAATGGCAAATCTTTCATTAAAACTATCATGGCTTCCCAACAATCCTGGGTTAATGAAATTAAAAATATTCCACAATTCCCCCAAATGGTTTTCAACGGGTGTTCCCGTGGTGATTATTCTGAAATCGCCATCCAAAGCCATCACCGTTTTTGACCGTTTGGTAGTACGGTTTTTTATCGCCTGAGCTTCATCCAAAAGTATGGTTGAAAATTTGGTTTGCTTGAATAATTCTTCTTCCGTTTGTAATAATCCGTAACTCACCACGACCACATCAAATCCGCCCGCATTTTGCAATAGTTCTTTGCGTTCTTGGGCATTTCCAGTGAATAAAATCAGGTTCAAAGTCGGGGCAAATTTGAGGGCTTCTTTCTCCCAATTTCTACAAACGCTCAGCGGGGCAACCACCAAAGCGGGTCCCATTTCTGCCCTTTGCAACAAAATGGCTAAGGCTTGAATCGTTTTTCCAAGACCCATATCGTCCGCCAAACACGCCCCTACGCCCCAGTGCGAAAGCTGCGAAAGCCACTGAAAACCCTCTTCTTGATAGGGACGTAATTCCGCCTGAAAGGTACTCGGAATTTCTGCCCTGACTGAACGAACGTCTTTCAATCGTTGGATATTTTCTTTCCAGGCTTTGTCGGCTTTGAAGTTTTTTACTTCATCAGACAATTCCTCTAAGGCACTCGAAGCCAAGATATTACCTCGCATTTTATCGTCCAAAACGGCTCGCATCGTTTGGAGATATTTGCGGAGTTTTTCGGTAATTGCCACAAATTGGCCGTCCGATAATTCTACAAAATTGCTATCTCCGTTTAGTTTTAGGAGTAATTCTTTGAGTGATAAAACCAATCCATCATCCACTTTTGCTTCACCAGATACCTCAAACCAATTATTTTTACTGGTAATATTCATCTTCAACGTCTCGAAATTAATATTACCCATCAACTTCAATTTCTGACCTTTGGGCCACTCTATCACCAATTTATCCTTGCGTTTGGGTTCTTCCAATTCAATCATTACGTCCAAACAATCTTCGGCGGTGTCCAGCATCCACTCATAAGTTTTGCCCGATGTTTCTATCAGCGTAGGACACATTTCTTCGACTTCTTTCAAGGCTTTTATCTCCTTTTTCAAATCCCGTTTGGTCTGCGAACGAACGCCTTTCACCGTGCCAATAATGTTTTCTGAACCTTTCCCAGGCTTGAGATACGGAGCTTCTGAACCAAAGGGTTTTACGAAAAATTCAAGATGAAAACCGTCATTCAAAGGATTCAAGAGGGCATAAATTCGAGTGTCAGCTTTTACAACGGGGAGATTATCAATTTGCACATCAAGGTTACTCTGAATGGCAATTTGTTTGGACAAAGGAGCTAAGGATTTTAACAATTTATCCTTACCCGAAGATGGAATGCTCAACGATTTTTTACCGCCAAAACTCTGCTGAATTTTCAAATGCAAAGGCATGATTTCAAAGACTTTATACCGTGTAGCAGTCTCTTTAACGATGAAAGTTCCAACATTATCAAAGTCATTATCGAAGCCAATTTGAAGGCTATTTTTATCTTGTTTTATTTGTAAAGAAACATCGCCTTTCACTAAAGAAAGGGGCAAAGACGTAGCTCCACCCAAGAAAAGATAAGGATGGTCAATTAAATGCGGAAGGCTTTCGTCCCAATCAAAATTATACACCACGCTGCCATAACTGCCCCAACCAGACGAATATTGTTCTTCTTTGAGTCCCTCACGAGCCACTTTATAATCCTGTGGACTGGCAAAATCTATGTCATTATTTGGAAAACGTTTCAAGGCAATATTTCGCCCAGCCGTCCAACCCGTTTTACCTAATTTTTGTTCAACAGGTTG
>JAYVIV010000259.1:0-25747 GCA_043769985.1 Arcicella sp. | reverse complement strand
GGGCAAGTTTTGGTTCTTAACGGGCTTACTTTCCATGTCATTAGCCTTCATGAACGCCTTACCAATTCCAGCCTTAGACGGTGGACACGCCATTTTCTTAATCTGGGAAATGATTACGGGCAAAACACCATCCGTGAGAGTGCAAGAAGTAGCACAGCAAATCGGAACATTCATTCTTTTAGGATTAATGGTTTTTGCCTTCGGAAACGATATTTTTAAGATTTTTAAGAAAAATGGAAAACCTCACCCCCCTGCCCCCTCTCCAATTGAGAGGGGGAGAAATCGGACGAATAGCTCCACCTCTCAATTGGAGAGGGGGCTGGGGGGTGAGGTTTTCCATTTTACTTAAAACAATTTGAAAATATCATTTCCGAAGGCAAATACCATTAATCCTAAAAGCATAAATGTTCCAATCTGTTGTGCAATTTCTTGAACTTTAACTGAAGGTGTTTTACCTGTAATTATTTCCCAAATAAGAAAAATGGCATGTCCACCATCTAAGGCAGGAATTGGCAAAGCATTCATGAATGCTAATGACATAGAAAGTAAACCTGTAAGCATCCAAAAACGATTCCAGTCCCACGTACCCCCAAATATTTGACTAATTCCAATTGGTCCACTAATTGCTTTTGAAGCATCAATTTCATTCTTGAATATTTTACTGAATGCTTTTAAATTATCTGTAATAACTGCAAATGCTTTATTAGTACCAACACCAATTGATTGACCAAAGGTATAATCTTCATGCGATTCTTTAAGATTAGAGTGCAATGCTGGCATAATACCAAGTTTACCTTCCTTATTAACATTTATGTTTAAAGAATCTTGTTTGCCTTTTCGTACAAATTTCAAGGAAATAGTCTTGTTTTTATTTACCTCTAAATTTTGAGAGAATTCATGAAAATACTTAACTGGACTGTTATTTACATGCGTAATACTGTCTCCTTCCTGTATTCCTGCAAGTGTGGCTGGATATACAACTTCAGTAGGTGTTGGCTGACCTTTGAAAAAAGCGATAATTTTCTTTATCAAAGATGGTTTCTCGGCAGGAGTTAAACCTCCGACATGAAAAGTTAACATTGGGTCTAAAAAACCTCCATTTTTCTTTTTATCAATAATTTTATTAGCAAAATCCCTTGGTATTTTAATATCTATTTGCTGACCCAATCTTTCAATAGAAATAGAGGCATTATCTCCAAGCATTACATCTGGACTATAAATCTCAGAAAATGCCTTAATATCTTTTCCATTAACAGCAACAATTTTATCTCCGTTTTTAAAGCCTAATTTTCTTGCTAATTCACCTGCGGCAACCCCTGTTTTATTGATTTCAGCTTTTGAAACGAAGTTATTACCATTCTTAAATGTCAGAACTACGAAAATCAGAATTCCTAAAATAATGTTCACAATAATCCCTCCCAACATTACGATTAAGCGTTGCCAAGCGGGTTTTCCTCTAAATTCCCAAGGTTCTGGAGTTGCTGCCAATTTTGAAGCGTCTTGGGTTTCGTCAATCATTCCTGCAATAGAAACGTATCCACCCAAAGGAAACCAACCGATTCCGTATTCGGTGTCACCTACTTTCTTTTTAAAGAGTGAGAAATTCAAAAGTGTGGGAACTGGGAAGAGGAAATCGAAGAAAAGATAAAATTTATCTACTCGCATCTTGAACCACTTGGCAGTGATATAATGCCCAAATTCGTGTAAACTAACTAAAATTGACAGTGCTAAAATCAACTGTCCCGCCATTACTAAACCTTCCATTATTTTCAGTTATCAGTTACCAGTTATTAGTTGTTAAATCGGTAACGTGTATTATTATTTTTTAATATTAATTGTGAGTATTTTTTACAATAGTGCCCTCGCAAATCGTCTTGTATCCTCATCCGTCTGCACGTAATCATCAATGCTTGGTTGTTGAATAAACGATACTTTGGTCATACAAGTTTCAATGAAGTCTGACATCGCCAAGAAACCGATTTTGTCTTGTAAGAATGCCTCAACCGCAATTTCATTAGCAGCGTTCATAATACAAGGAAGATTTCCGCCCTTTGCCATCGCATCAAAAGCTAATTGCAAGTTACGAAATGTTTTGGTATCGGGCTGTTCAAATGTGAGGGACGGATATTTTGTGAAGTCAAAACGTGGAAAATCTGATTTTAGTCTGTTCGGAAAATTCAAGGCAAATTGTATCGGTAATTTCATATCGGGCAATCCCATTTGTGCTTTCATCGACCCATCTTGAAACTGAACCAACGAATGAACAATGGATTGTGGATGCACAACTACCTCAATTTGAGAGGCTTGTACATTAAAAAGCCATTTTGCTTCAATCACTTCCAAGCCTTTATTCATCAAACTGGCAGAGTCAATCGTAATTTTTGCACCCATCACCCAATTAGGATGTTTGAGAGCTTGGGCTTTGGTAACTTCCAGTAAATCAGCTCGTTGTTTTCCACGAAAAGGTCCTCCCGAAGCCGTCAAGATGATTTTTTCGATGGGATTATGAAACTCTCCAACTAAGCACTGAAAAATGGCCGAATGTTCAGAATCAACGGGATAAATATTTACACCTTTTTCCTGAGCAAGTTTTGTAATAATTTCACCCGCTACTACCAACGTTTCTTTGTTGGCAAGGGCAATATGTTTTCCAGCCTCGATGGCTTTGATAGTTGGCAAAAGTCCAGCATAACCAACCATTGAAGTCAATACAATATCCACAGAATCCATCTGTACGACTTCCTCAACGGCTTTCATACCTGCGTAAACCTTCACATCTGTGTGTGCGAGGGCAGTGACAACTTTGTCGTAAAGACTTTCGTTGGTGATGACTACACAATTTGGATTGAACTTAATACTCTGTTCAATCAATAAATCAGCATTATTTTGAGCAGTCAGGATTTCGACTTCAAAACTATCTGGATTCGCTTCGATGACTTCTAATGCCTGCGTGCCGATTGAACCCGTTGAGCCAAGAATGGCAATTTTTCTTTTTTGCATATAATTTACGTTCATGCCAAATCTAAGGCTTTTAAACGTCTCAATAATTCCTTGTCTAAAATGTCTTCTTGTTCAGATTTATCACAAATTGATATGAGATAAATTTCATCATCTTCTGTCTTAAAACACGTAATCACTCTTGCACCACCTCTTTTACCTTTTCCTTTCGATTAAATGGCAAGACGGATTTTATAACAACCCAATGACAAAACATCTCCTTGAATTGGCTCTTCTTTGAGTGATTCAAACAGTTCAGCAATTTCTTTTGCAAGAGAACGATATTTTTTGGCTAATGGCTTAGCTTCACGTTTGAAATAATCTGTAACAATTAATCCAGTCATAGATACCCCTCCCTTCTAAGTTCTTCAATAAATTCATCACCTGACTGTAATTTTATTTTTCCTTGTCTATGAAGATTCACCTCTTCCACAGCCTCAGAAATTCCATCAAGAATACGCTTATGTTCAGACGACAAAGGAGGGTCTTGAATCTTAACTTTTTTTTCAACCTTTACATAATCAAAGGCCTTTAGCACTTTCATTATGAATGCAGATTGACTATCTGGTATTGTAAGTGTTAATTGTGTCATATCTGTTCTTTTCTATCAAATAAAATCTGTAAATTTTTCTCGTAAATCCCTCCTGCATCAATTCTGGTAATGTTTTCCATCGCAATCATAATGTGCCTTCTGTCCAAAGTGGCACGAGTGCCGAAGGAATCAAGAATCAACGTTTCATCATCCAAGTCTTCAACCTGCCCGATTAAGCAAATATTACTGTCAATATCTTGAACATAAACGGTTATATGGTTAAAATCTTTTGAAACAGATTTCACAATCGTCTCCATTGATTCTAAGTTAATGTGTTGAATTTCAAGCTCATAATCTTTTTTATAAATTAATTTAAAGGTGCTTTCAATATCGTTTCCTCCCCAATTTATGCGAGTAATATCATCTCTTCTCAACACAGAAATACCATCAAAAAGGCTCTCAACCGTGAATTTTTTTAGGACCAAATACTCTTCGTTAAAGTCGATGATAAATCCATAATATGATTCTCCATAACTATCGGTGTATAAATCCACAAGCACTTTTTCTTCTCGTAATTTATTCAAATATGTGTCTCTTACTGTCATTTCTTCTTAATATTTACACAAATTTAAGGTTTAAAAGTATTCGGAACTATAAAGAGTTTGTCATACAGAGAATTAGACCACAGATTTAACGGATTTAAGGGATTCACACGGATAAAATTAAATAAAAAAATCCGTGTGAATCCCTTAAATCCCTTTCATCCGTGGTCTATCAGTTTCCTCTAATTTGTAACTATTTAGCAAATTCATTATCAACCATTCGCCAGATATTCAAAGGATTATCGTGTTTTAATTCATCGGGTAATAAACTATCTGGAAAACTTTGATAACTCGCAGGACGCACCCATCTTTTAATCGCATCGGGACCAACTGAAGTAAATCTTGCATCGGTACACGCTGGAAAAGGTCCGCCGTGTTGCATCGCAAAACAGACTTCTACACCCGTTGGAACGTTATTAAAATTGAGCCTTCCCGACAGGTTTCTAAGCGTCTCTACAATTTCTTCGTTGGCATATAATTCACTCTCCGTTGCCATTAAAGTTGCTGATAATTGTCCCTCCAAATGATTAAGAACTTCTAATAATTGGGTTTCGTCTTTGCACTTAACTATCAAAGAATAAGGACCAAAAACTTCTTGATGTAGCTTCGGATTTTCCAAGAAAACATCCGCACTAACCGAAGCAATGGTGGGAGTACCTTGAATTTGAGCCGTTTTTTCTATTTTTGAAACTGATTCAGTCGTTACACCTTCTTGTGATAAAGCAATCGTTTTCTTATCTTCATAATTCTTAAAAATTCCTTCATTCAACATCGTGGCAGGAGCAATTCTTTCAATTTCATTCGATAAAACATCCATGAATTTTTCCAAATCTTCGTTCTCAATTCCCAAGATTAAACCTGGATTTGTACAGAATTGTCCAACGCCCAAAGTGATTGAACTGGCATAGGACATCGCCACATTTTCAGCATCTTGTTTCAACTTTTCGGGCATTAAAACCACTGGATTTATACTTCCCATTTCAGAAAAAACAGGAATGGGTTCTGGGCGTTGATTAGCCATGTCGTAAAGAGCTTTTCCACCCCCAAATGAACCCGTGAAACCCACGGCTTTTGTGCTGGGGTGCATCACTAACGCCTTTCCAACGTCAAAACCTTCGCCTCCGTCTAAGTGAGCAAATACGCCTTTGGGCATTCCTGTACGCTCGGCAGCCCGCAAAATTGCCTCTGCGACCATTGCGGATGTACGGGCGTGGGCGGGGTGTCCTTTGACTACCACGGGACAGCCCGAAGCCAATGCCGAGGCAGTATCTCCACCCGCAGTTGAATAGGCAAACGGAAAGTTACTCGCCCCAAAAACTACCACTGTGCCAATTGGGACTAACATTTTGCGTAAATCTACCTTTGGAATTGGTTGACGATTTAGGTTAGCGGAGTCTATCCGTACTTCCACCCAAGAGCCTTCATCCAAGAGGTCTGCGAACATTTTTAATTGGAAAATTGTCCGTCCACGCTCGCCTATTAATCTGCCTTCGGGCAAATTGCTTTCTTGCATGGCGGTATAGATTAAGTCCATTCCCAAGGCTTCAATTTCCTCAGCAATCGCTCTTAAAAATATGGCTTTTTGCTTACCAGAAAATTTGCGATATTTTTTGAATGCTTCGGCAGATTGAAACATTATCGAATTTAAATCTTGCATAATTTTTGAATGAAATAATAAGTTTTAGGTAAAAGAAAAAACTATTACAAATGTAGTGTTGTTTCCGTTTCAAGATTTGCCAACTTTTGAAAAGTTGATAAATCTTGCCCTGACTAATACATTTTACTAAGCAACAATACCATTTTCACCATTTTTTCGTTAGATAATGGTGAAAAATCTGGCAAAATTTTAACATGAAATACTGTAAGACAATCAATTAGCTGTATTTTTATTAAATTGCATGAAATTATGTTTTGATGCTTGCTCCATAATTTTCAAATTACATTTTGTTTTTCGAGTATCTGCAAAATAATCATGACATTTATATTAAAAAATACCCTTTCTATATTCGTTATCGTTCTGATAACTAACTCGTTATGTTTTTCTCAGAAGCGTGATGCTAATGCCAAGAAAAAAGGAGAACTCACGGTTTCACAATTACAAGAGGCTGAATTTCATTTTACGGAAGGCATGAAGTTTTACATGATGGAGGATTACGAAAAAGCCATTCCATCTTATCAAAAAGCCCTTGAAATTACGCCCGATAATGGAGGTATTTTCTACGCTTTATCCAATAACTACCAAAAATTAAAAGACGAAGAAAAGGCAATCATTTTTGCCGAAAAAGCTGTTCAACAAGACCCTGAAAATTCTGCTTATGGTGAACTGTTGGCAGATTTATATGTACGTAAGCGTAAGTATGAAGACGCCGCCAGAGTTTATCAAAATCTCATCTCCCAAAATCCCACAAAAGCCGAGTATCATATTGAACAAGCCGCTGTCTATATCTTTGATAATCAGTATGATGATGCTTTGAAATCGTATGACCGTGCCGAGAGAATCATGGGCGTAAATGAAGAAGTTACTCGTCAGAAACAAATGGTTTTGATGAAAATGGGCAAGGTGGATGATGCCGTGAAAGAAGGTGAAAAATTAGTAACTTCCGACCCCGAAGAAATTGATTTTAGTATTGACCAAGCGGAACTTTTAATGTCTAATAAACAAAGTGACAAGGCTATTCCGTATCTTGAAAAAATACTAAAAACCAATCCTGACAATGCACAAGCTCACGTGATGTTGGCTCAGTTGTATCAAGAGAAGGGTGATATGGAAAAATGTAACAGAGAATTAGAGTTGGCTTTTGCCGATAATAGCTTGGATGCAACCACCAAAGCAAGGATTTTAATGGGTTACATGAGTATGGTGAAGGATGAAAAATCAAGAGAAACTGCCTTTAATTTAGTAAAATCGTTAGTAAAACAAAACCCAAATGACCCAAAATCTCATGCCATTTATGGTGATTTATTATTGCAAAAAGGGGACGAAAAAGGAGCAAGAGATGAATATGTGAAAGCGGCTCGTTTAGACAAATCCGTGCATGATGTTTGGGGAAATATTATCAATATGGATTTGCGATTGAAACAAGTTGATAGTGCGATTGTGCATAGCGAAGAGGCAATTGAGGTGTTTCCCAATCAGGCGGCATTTTGGTATTATAACGGCTCGGCTTACTACTATAAACGCAATAACAATAAAGCCTTAGAATCCTTAGAAGAGGCTCGCAGATTAGCTCCCGAAGGTTCAGATTTGACCCAACATATTTATGCTTTGTTGGGTGATACG
Organism: Arcicella sp.; assembly: GCA_043769985.1. Taxonomy (GTDB): domain Bacteria; phylum Bacteroidota; class Bacteroidia; order Cytophagales; family Spirosomataceae; genus Arcicella. The sequence continues at coordinate 18,336 of JAYVIV010000259.1, read as the reverse complement.
TATAACAGTTTGAGCAAGCATGAAAAATCGGATGATTCCTACGAAGCGGCTTTAAAAGAGAATCCAAACAACGACCATGTACTGAATAATTATAGTTATTTTTTATCGTTGAGAAAAGAGAAATTAGAGCGTGCGGCTCAAATGGCCGAAGTTTTGGTTCAAAAGCATCCTAATGATGCCACTTACATGGATACCTACGCTTGGGTTTTGTACGTTCAAAAAGATTACAAAAAAGCGAGAGTTTTCTTAGAAAAAGCCGTTGAACTGAATGATAAAGCTTCCGACTATGGCAAAGTGAAAAGTGCCGTTATCGTAGAACATTATGGAGACGTTTTATACCAATTAGGCGAAAAAGACAAAGCCGTTGAAATATGGAAAAAAGCAAAAACCATCGGCACAACCAGCACTTTTATTGATAAAAAAATTGCCGAAATGAAGCTGATTGAGTAGGACAGGTTTCCAACCTGTTCAAAAGGGCAGGTTGGAAACCTGTCCTACTCCAAAATCCAACCCCTAAAAAATGAATAAATCCTTCGTATTCCTTCTTGCATCAACGCTATTTTTTGCTTCTTGTAAACGTCAGCAAATGAATAAATCTGCTAACATTGCGAGTACTGATTCTGTGAACGTTGCCGTTGTAAATCTACCCGTTATTGCTGATTCTGCCGTTGTTATTACCCCAAATATTCCTGTGAAAGTGGTTGAAAATGAGGAAGATAAAGTAAAAATTGATGAGATTGATTTTAAATATTTGAAGGCGAAAGCGAAGGTAGCGTTCAAAGGACCAAAAGAAAGTCAGAATGTGAATGTGGATATTAGAATGAAGAAAGATAGTTTGATTTGGATGAATATTTCAGCCTTGGGTTTTTCGGTTGCTTCTGCCTTATTTGATAAAGATGTTGTTAAGTTTTATGATAAATTTCACGGAGAATACAATGAATATACCTATTCAGCTTTTGCAGAGAAATTTAATTTTAATATTACTTACGACATTCTTCAATCTTTAATCGTGGGTAATCGCCCTTTCAAGAAAAATAAATCAAGAGTTGTGCGTGAGAATGAGTATTATTTATTGAAACAAGAACAGGACAGAGTACTGATTGACAATTACATAGGTGAAAATAAGAAGCTAAAAAAGCTACTTTTAACCCAAGAAGATACCAACAATAAATTAACCCTTGATTTTGATAATTTCACGATGTTGAATCAATATTTATTCCCAAATTCAAGTTTAATAACGGTTGATTATAAGTCGAACGAAGACCAAAAAATGTATCAAACGGTGGTTAATATTAAGCATACGAAGGTGGAATTATTAGATACGCCTTTGGAATTTCCGTTTAAAGTTCCTGAGAAATTGTTGAAGAAGTAAATTGGCTGTCGTCTGTGGGGACACAGACAACGGCGAGAGTTTTCTATTTTCATACGGATAATGGCTTGATTCAAATAAATTAGAATGATTTATAAATATAGTTTTTCAATAACAGGAGATTTTTTTTCACCAAAAGGGATGATTGACACCATTGAAGGTGATTTTTTGGTAAAATCAATTTGGGAGTCAACTGATAAAAAATTTAACAATTCAGATGAAGAATACGGTTATGGAGGTATTCTATTTTGGCATCCTAATAAATTTGCTATTGATGATAATGTAGGAGAATATGAAACGTGGTTTGTAGATTTCTTAGAAAAAAACTATGCCTCTTTTATCGAAAATAAAGTGGATAATTTTGAAATTTATCTTGAAATTTACTATACTGGGAAAGAATGTAATATCGAAGTTTTTAACAAAGAATTATTAAAAAAAATTGCCCCTCATAATGTATCCATTCCCTTGAGCATATATTGTTTAGAGAAAGCATATTACAACGATTGGATAACTGAAATTGAAAACTCAGATTGATTTTATTAAGGTTTAAAATCAAGTAAAAAATAATTATCAATAAAATAACCTCACATATCACCCCATCAAAGGCAGCCCTGAAATTTCTTTCTGGACTGCTTCTTGTTTTGTTATGTTTATCCATAACTGACACGTATGGGCAACGAAAACGCAAATCGAGTCGTCGGGCGAAATTGGAAGCGGCTAAGCGTGAAAACCTTCAAAAAATTCAGGAAATCAATAAAATTATTGAGAAAACGGAACAGAAAAAGGAAGTAAGCGTAGGTAAATTGAATGCCATTGGCGAGCGTATCAATAAGCAAACCAAACAGATTGATATTATATCCGAAAATCAGCAACTACTTGAAAATGAGGCACAAGAACTCACCAGAGTAACGACTGAACTCTCTGGAAACTTAGAAAAACTGAAAGAAGAATATGCTAAAATGATTTATGCTTCTGCCAAAACCAGTAATAAATTTAATAAATTAAGCTTCCTGTTTTCCTCCGCCAATTTCAATCAATTAGTCAGGCGATATAAATATCTTCAACAATACTCAAAAGCCCGTGAAAAGCAGGCAGTTTTAATCCAAAAAGTACGCACAGAATTACTGGTAGAACAAGTGAATGTATTGCGTAAGAAGCAAGAGCAAGAGGCAGTTTTACGTGAAAAAATTACGGAAACTCAGAATTTACAGAACTTAAAAGGCAAGCAATCGAATGTAGTGAGCCAATTAAATCAGAAGGAAAAAGAGCTTAAAAATCAATTATCAAGCAACAAACAAGCGGTTGAGAAGTTGGAAAATATGATTGCGAGAATTGTGGAAAGAGAAATTAAACGCTCTTTGGAACGTGAACGCAAGGACGAAACAAAATCGAATAAATCAGTAGTATCAAGTAATAAAGCTATCGCCATGACCGCCGAAGAAAGCAAGTTGGCAACCTCCTTTTCCGCCTTGCGTGGACGTATGCCCTGGCCCGTTGGTTCTGGGTTCATTTCTGACCATTTTGGCGTGCATAATCATCCCGTTTTGAAGGGAATTAGAACTAATAATAACGGTGTGGATATTCAAACAAGTGCGGGTAATGATGTTAAGGTGGTATATGATGGTATTGTTCAGTCGGTAGTTTCAATTCCTGGGGCAAATATGATTGTGGCAGTTCAACACGGAGATTATTTTACGGTTTATAGTAAGTTGGCAAATGTGAATGTTTCAACTGGACAAAAAATTAGCTCTGGACAAAAGATTGGCGTTGTCGCAACCGATAACGACGGAACCTCAGAAATCAACTTTCAAGTTTGGAAGAATTTTGATAAGATAAATCCCGAGAAATGGTTGAGAGTGCGTTGAAAGTTGTTAAGTTTCCTGCATTTCTTTGTCTGAATTTGGATTTGTCAGATTGATGGATTTTTTGGATTAAAATTTGACAAAATCCATTAATCTAACGAATCCAAATTCAGACAAAAGATGACGGTTAAAAATCACTCTGGCATTCTTTTTGAACTTGTCTTTAAAAGATTCTCCTATAATATGGAATATTGCAAGAGTTTTTATAATTTTGCAGTCCGTTTTTATATCACGGATATTAGTAAGTTAATTATCTTTCCATAAATTTAATTCCTTACACAAAGATAGTTAACCATTAACCATAACGATTAACCAACCAATGGCAAAGAAAGAAGTAGAAAAATCATCACTTGAATTTTTAGAAAGTGCTGAAGGCTTACAACAAGAAATAGGCAAAGTTCAAACAACCGTCGAGAAAAATAAAAATGTTATCTACGGCGTTGCAGGAGCATTAATTTTAGCGATTGTGGGTTATTTTGGATACAAATATTATTCAACTTTACAGGACGAAGAAGGTCAGGCGAAGTTGTACAGTGCGGTCTATAAATTTGAGGCTGATTCAAATAAAATAGCGGCAAAAGAGATGGCAAAAGTAGCCGACGATTTCGGTGGACATACTGGAAACTTAGCGAATTTTTATGCTGGTGTTGCCAACCTAAAGGAAGGTAAATATGATACTGCCATCGAACAACTAAAATCTTTCAGTAGTTCAGATTTATTGGTTCAGGCTCGTGCATACTCATTAATCGGTGATGCTTATTCTGAAAAGAAGGCTTACGGAGATGCCGTTGATTATTACAAAAAAGCATCAGACTATAAAGCTAATAAATTCTTTACGCCTGCTTATATGATGAAATTAGCTGCGGCTTTGGAAGCCAACAAAGACCCGAAAGAGGCTTTGACAGTTTATACAGAAATCGTTGAGAAATACGCAGAGTCTTCGGAGGCAGTAAGTGCGAAGAAATACAAAGCGATGTTGGAAGGAATAGAATAGTGTATAGGTAATAGTTACAGTCAATAGTTGATAATCAACTATTGAGGCATCATAAAATAATATATTAAAAAGGAATAGAACTATGCTTCTGTTCCTTTTTGTTTTTTTAACTATTAATTTTTCACTTTTAATTATTAATTGAACCATGTCATCAGCACATAAAAATTTAAGTATATTTTCAACTAATAATCTACCCGATATTAGTCAAAAACGTTTTGCAATTGTTGTGGCAGAATGGAACGAAGAAGTGACAGAGGCACTTGCACAGGGAGCCAACAGGACACTTTTAGAATATGGAGCGTTGGAAGAAAATATCGTAAGAGTTTCAGTGCCAGGAAGTTATGAATTAACTTTTGCGGCTCAGAAAATGGCTCAAAAGGTTGATATTGATGCCGTTATCTGTATTGGGTGCGTGATTCAGGGCGAAACTAAGCACAATGATTATATCAATCATGCGGTTGCACAAGGATTAACGAATGTAAGTTTGAAGTATGATAAACCTGTAATCTTTGGGGTACTAACGCCAAATACCGAACAACAAGCCCTCGACCGTGCGGGAGGAATTCATGGAAACAAAGGAGACGAAGCGGCAATAACGGCAGTGAAAATGCTTTTATTTTAGTTGTGATTGAGTGAGTGGTGAGTGGTGAGTTTCTTTCGATAACAACTCACTAACTCACAACTCACTAATTCACAATTAATCACCTTCCAATTGCGACTTTTCTAAGAATGGTATCAATGACTTGCATGGTTGTGATGCCATCGGCTTCGGCTTCGTAGTTGAGCATAATTCTGTGGTTCAGAACATCGGGAGCAATTTCTTTAATGTCTTCGGGAAGTACATAGTCCCTTCCATCGAGGTAGGCAAGCACTTTTGAAGCTAAATTCATGTTGATACTTGCACGAGGAGATGCACCAAATTGTACGTAACGAGCCTCTTCACGCAAGCCATAATCCCCTGGTTTGCGGGTGGCAAAAATTAATTCAATGATGTACTTTTCTAAGGTTTCAGAAATGGTGATATTATTGATTTCCTTCCGAATCGTGAAAATATCTTGTTTCGTTAAAATGGGTTTTGGTTGATAACTAAATTCCATGTTCGACATCTTCCGCATTACCTCCAATTCTTGCTCTTTATTCAAATAATCCACAAAAACTTTCAGCATAAATCTATCCACCTGTGCTTCGGGCAATGGGAAAGTTCCTTCTTGTTCTACGGGATTTTGCGTTGCCAACACCAGAAAAGGCTTATCGAGTGGGTAACTCTCATCTCCCAAGGTCACCTGTTTCTCCTGCATTGCTTCCAATAAAGCGGATTGCACTTTGGCAGGCGCTCTATTTATCTCATCGGCAAGAATTATATTGGCGAAAATTGGACCTTTTTTTACCTCAAAATCATCTAATTTACGGCTATAAATCATCGTGCCAATTAAGTCCGCAGGAAGCAAATCGGGGGTAAATTGAATGCGGTGAAAATGCAGGTCAAGTATCTTCGATAACGTGTTGATTGCTAAGGTTTTAGCTAATCCAGGAACACCCTCCAACAAAACGTGTCCACCGGTAAAAAGGCCGATTAAAAGGCGATTTGTTAGTTTTTCATGCCCAACCACAACCTTACCCATTTCATCAAAAACTAATTTTATTTTTTCTCGTGAAGTCATAATTCGATGTTCGATATTCGATGTTCGATGTTTGATTTGATTCAAATTTATTAACCGTCATCTCAACCTATCTTTTTTAATAGTAACAATTTTACGAAAAAAAACCGTAGGAACAATGGAAAGATTGGGGTGGTGAGATTTTCGGCAATAAAAAATTGTGATAAAATCGTATATTTGATTTCCAAAATCTAATCCAAAACAGTATGCAAATCTTAGGACTCAGAACAACCATTTACCGAGTTTCAGACCTCTCAAAAGCCACAGAATGGTACTCGAATTTACTCGGTTTCCCTCCTTATTTTGACGAACCTTTCTACGTAGGATTTAATGTGGGCGGCTTTGAATTGGGCTTGCAACCCGAAGAAGGAGCCGTGAAAACTAAATCAGAAGGGGTGAATACCTATTGGGGTGTTGAAGACGTTGAAGCAACTTTCACAAAACTAATTTCAATGGGTGCAACCGAACACGAAAAACCAACGGATGTGGGTGGAGGCATACAGGTAGCGATGGTAAAAGACCCGTGGGATAATTTATTTGGAGTGATATTTAATCCACATTTTGGGGTATAAAATTAGACCTGAACGAAACTCATGGCATGACTGATATTAATTTGCTCATTATAAATTGTTTGTGAGATTAGTCATGCCATGAGTAATTATGTTCAGATACTTACGTGATTAAGGTTTCAATTATAATTTCCCCCCATAAGACAAATCCCCTGCATCGCCCAAACCTGGAATGATATAGAATTTATGGTTTAATCTTTCATCCACTGTTCCCATAAAAAAATCAGCATCTGGAATTTGTTCTTGCAAAAACTGGATACCTTCGGGTGCAGCAATGGCAACAGCAATGATGGTGCGGGCGGGTTTTCCGTAGGTCAATAAGGCTTCGTAGGATTTTACTAATGACTTACCCGTTGCCAACATGGGGTCAATCAAGATGATGGTTTTATTGGTCAAATCAGGACTGGCTAAATAATCCATCTGAATGTCAAAGGTTTCGTCGGGGCGATGTTTGCCTCTGTACGCCCCAATAAAAGCGTTTTCTGCACGGTCAAAAACATTCAAAAAACCTTGATGGAAAGGTAAACTTGCTCTTAAAATTGCCACTAAAACGGGTTGTTCGCTCAATAAATACGTGGTAGCTTCTGCCAAAGGACTTTGAACAGTTGCAGTTCGATACGTCAAAGTTTTAGAAACTTCATACGCCAAAATCTCCCCCAGACGCTCCATATTTTCACGAAAACGCATGGCATCTTGTTGAATATTTACATCCCGCATTTCTGCGATGAAGTGATTAGCGATTGAGTTTGTGTTAGTGAGGATGAACATGAGGAAATAAGGCTTAGGGTTAATGGAAGTTGTTTTTAATAAAATTTAATAATTAATCCAAATTTAAAAAGTATCTGGTATGTTTTAATTCTCCCGTCTTATAAAGTGCTTTTATCTGTACTAATTCTTGTAAATCTCTGGTTACGGTTGCAGATGAGGCACCACATGTAGTTTTGTAATTTGCCGCACTTAATCCACCTTTGAAACCCTCAATGCCTTCCTCAAAAACTCTTAATAAAACTTTTAATTGACGTTCATTTAGCTGGTCATAGCGAATAAAAAATTTGCTCTTCGCTACTACAAAACTGACTAATTTGATGGTATATTGTTGAGAATCAAGCAATACTTTTGAGAAGAACAGTAACCATTTATTGACATCTAAATCATAATTACAAGATTGTAAAGCATCATAATATTCCTTTTTACGAGATTCAATGATTTTAGCAAAAGAATTAAGTGCTGGGGCTTTTAATTTTTGAGAGATTACTTTTTCAACCAACGCTCTTCCTATTCTTCCATTTCCATCTTCAAAGGGGTGAATTATTTCAAAATATAAATGAACAATTCCTGCAAAAATCAAGGTTGAAATGCCATTTTGAGATGAAATATTGATATTATACCATTTAATCAACTCGTCCATTGCCTTGAAAACTTGATTAGAAGGAGGGGCTTCATAAAATATTTTTGGGGCAGAAAGATTTCCAGAAACTATCTGCATAGGCTCAGGATGTTGTCGGTAATTTCCAATAATTTCGAGGTCTCTCCTGCCATTCATGAGCATTTTGTGCCACTCAAAAAGCGTTTGGTGCGTTAAGGTTTTATCAAAATTTAAGTACAAATCAACCATCATTTCTGAAATACCAGCCTCGTTTGGTTGCACCTTCCGATTGTCCGTTTTTAGCCCTAAATGCTTTCTAATTGAACTTTGTACGGATTCTCTTTTCAGAATTTCACCTTCAATACTTGACGTTGAAACGGCTTCTTGTGTAAGAATCTCTATTTTCAGATATTCTAAATTATGAGTATCTAAATGACTCAATACGCCAATAATTATTCCCGAATTACGATAAAATTCTTGCTCAAATTCTAAGAAAAGAGAGGGGTCATATTCAAAATTAGGAAAATTTCTATCCTGCCAAATCCATTTCATGAGCGATACAGTTTAGTTTTATAGCTCAAATATAGGAAATTTATGAGTTATAATAATGAGTTTTATCGCTCATTTTTGAAATATACTCATAAACTTATAATTATTAAATTTTCTCAACCCCTTAAAAACTATGAATTTTCTTTAAATTTGAAGAAAAAAGACCCACCACCGCCCGAATTTTCTCAGAATCTGAGTAAACTATCTCATATTCAGGCACTTCTGAAAGCCCACCCATCGTAATTCCTTCCTTCCGATAAACCATTTCAGAGTCACGAATGCTCTTGCCTGTGAGGTGTAAGGCATTTACGCCTGTGTGCATAAGTGCTTGAGCATTATCTATATTTACACCACTTCCAGCCATGATTTCGATTCTGCCATTGGCTTTTTCAACTAAGGTTTTAATATTTTTAATTCCTTCTATTGCCGTATTTTTCTGCCCCGAAGTCAGGATTCTTTCACAACCTGTTTCAATAATATCTTCAAGGGCTTCCAAATAATCGGGAGTCATGTCAATGGCACGGTGGAAAGTTACTATCATAGGTTTTGCCAAAGCCACTAATTCCTTTGTTTGGGCAATATTTACTTGTCCATTTGTTTGCAAAATTCCCAAAATAATTCCCTCACATCCAAGTTCTTTTGCCATACGTATATCCGCTTGCATGACGGAAATCTCCTCCTCTGAATAGCAAAAATCTCCCCCACGAGGACGAATCATGGCATGAATTTGGATATTGACTCGTTGTTTTGCAATTTGAATTAAACCTGCTGAGGGTGTGGTGCCTCCTTCATACATCGAACCGCAAAGTTCAATACGATTTGCACCACCTTTTTCAGCCGCCAGACACGATTCGAGCGAGAAAGCACAGACTTCAATTTTGATAGATTTATAGTCAGAATTCATATTTTTGAAATTATTTTTAGTAAAATATAATTTTTTGAAATAAATTTAGTTAATTCAACACAAGAATTTTTTATTAAAAAAGTTTTTTGTAAAGAAAAAAACGATACTTTTGCAATCCTGATGAAAAACGATGCAAATTTAGACGTTAAGAATCTGATTATCAGACATTAAATAAGTAATTAATTGTAACCAAATTCCATATACTATGTACTGGACACTCGAACTGGCATCCTATTTAGAAGATGCCCCATGGCCTGCAACCAAAGATGAATTAATTGACTTCGCAATCCGTACGGGTTCTCCGTTGGAAGTTGTTGAAAACGTGCAAGAATTAGAAGATGACGGTCAGCCGTATGAAAGCATCGAAGAAATCTGGCCCGACTATCCGACCAAAGATGATTTCTTCTTTAACGAAGACGAATATTAATAATTCATAATGCCACTTGAAAAAGTGGCATTTTATGTTAGACCACGGATGATACGAATTTGACGGATTTACACAGATTTTATTTTATCCGTGTAAATCCGTAAAAATCTGTATTATCCGTGGTCTAATTTCTTACAAACTAATGCTTTATGAAAATCAACCATATTTCTCAGCTAAATCCTGATACAAAGGTCATTATTTTTTCATTTTTGCAAGATGAAAATTTTGATACTCAAATTCAAAAAATTAGTGGTGATTTCGACCTAAATATTGGATTATTACAGCAAGATTTTAGAGCTGATTTGAAGGAATTTCAAGTGGTTTATTCTTCTCAGAATCAGAAAATCATTTTATTAGGTTTGGGTAAAAACCCTAATTCATCCGATGTTATCAAAGCCTTTCGGACGTTGTTTCTAAAACAAAAATCAAAACTCCCCAATGAAGTTACAGTTGACGTGCAGAATCTGCCAGAGGCTTGGATAGAATACGCTGTAATTGGCTCAATGTTAGGAGGTTATGATTTAGATTTATATAAAACAGAAGATAAAAAAACGTTTCCAGTATTTACGAAAGAAGGAATTATTAACATCCTATCTACATCTGAAAACGCTGAAAAATCAATCATCAGGGGCAAAGCCATTTCAAAAACGCAGATGCAAATGTTTGATTTGATGAATTTCCCAGCCAATAAAAAAACGCCTTATGTTTTAGCAAAATGGGCGGTTGATTCCAGCAAAAAGTTTGAATATTCCGTAACGATTTTGGAAAAACAACAGCTCAAATCCCAAAAATTAGATGCTCTTTTGGCAGTTGGACAAGGCAGTGAACATCCACCCGTTTTGATTATCATGGAATATAAATCGCCCGAAGCTAAACAGAAAATCGGTTTAGTTGGCAAAGGTGTAACGTTTGATACGGGTGGGATTTCGATAAAATCTTCCAATAATATGCACCTCATGAAATCGGATATGGGTGGAGCCGCCGCCGTGATGGGAACAATTGAATTAGCGGCAAAATTAAAATTACCCGTGCATCTTATCGGAATAATTCCCGCCTGTGAGAATTCTGTGGACGGAAAATCCTTCAAACCAAGTGACGTAATTAACTCATACTCAGGCAAAACCATTGAAATTATTGATACTGATGCCGAGGGAAGATTGATTCTGGCGGATGGTTTGAATTACCTTGTAAAAAATTATCAACCCGATACCATGATTGATTTAGCAACCCTGACAGGCAGTTGCGTTGCCACGTTGGGGTATCATGCGGCAGGGATGTTTACGAACAATGACAATTTAGCACAAAACCTCACAAAAGCCGCCGACCAAACGGGTGAGAGACTTTGGCGTTTGCCGCTGTGGGATATTTATAAAGAAGACATTACTTCCGATATTGCCGATGTCCGTAATTATTCGGGCAAACCCATGGCAGGGGCAATTTCAGCCACAAAGTTTTTGGAAGTATTCACCGAAAATCATCAAAACTGGGCTCATCTTGATATTGCAGGAACGGCTTTTGGGGACACAGAATTCGCTCCACAGCGGACAGGAACAGCTTTTGGCGTTAGATTATTATTGGAATTCTTGGAGAATATGGATTAAAAATCTATGAATGGCTGTCATTGCGAACGCAGTGAAGCAATTTGTTAGAGTGATAAGAAAGACGATGAACTTAAAGGTTAGGAGTTTATAGTTCTTTCCTAAAATCCAAAAGATTTCTTGGCTACGCTCGCAATGACAAAACTCATAGTTTTTCAATCATTCCCACTTGCAAAAAATCAAAAAAATCACTAATTTAGGTTTATCAACAAATCCAACTCAAAATGTCCCAACCACTCTCATTTCTCTGCGTTTCCACCTTTTTTAAAGGTAATGAGTTCCTTCGCTCGTGTAAACAAGCAGGTAATACTGTTTATCTTTTAACCAATAAAAAATTAGAGCATAAACCTTGGGTTCGGGAATATATTGACGAAGTTTTTTATGTAGAAGAAAACCCTGGTGGTTCGTTTGATATGAAGGAAATCATCTTGGGGCTTGCTTACACGATGCGGTCGAAAAAAATTGATAGAATCGTTGCATTAGATGATTTTGACGTTGAAAAGGCAGCTCATTTGCGTGAACATTTCCGTATTCCAGGCATGGGACAAACCACCAGCCGACATTTTAGAGATAAATTAGCAATGCGTATGAAAGCCCAAGAGTCGGGCATAAAAATACCCATGTTTTCAAGTCTTTTTAATGATCATGATGTTTTTGAATATACCCAAAAAGTGACTTTTCCAGTAGTTGTGAAACCTCGTTCAGAAGCATCAGCAACGGGTATTAAAAAGGTGCATAATACTGAACAATTGTTGGAAGTAATCCATCATCTTGGCGACCGTCGGCATGAATATTTAGTAGAACAATTCCGAACTGGTGATGTCTTTCACGTAGATTCTTTATCAATAGAAGGGAAAATTGTTTTTACTCGATGCAGTCAATATCTCTCAACCCCGATGGAAGTTGCCCACGGTGGCGGAGTTTTTCGGTCAGTAACAGTTCCTTTCGATTCAAAAGATGACAAAGCCCTGCAAAAAGCCAATGCGCAAGTCATGAAAGCCTTTGGGATGAATTATTCAGCCAGTCATTCCGAATTTATCAAAGACCACGAAACGGGAGAAATTATCTTCTTGGAAACGGCTTCACGAGTAGGCGGAGCCAATTTAGCTGAAATGGTTGAGGCTTCTTCGGGCATTAATTTGTGGCGAGAATGGGCAAAAATTGAAACCGCAATGGCAAGAGGTGAAAGTTACGATTTACCCAAATTTGAAGATAATTATTCGGGCATTGTTATTTCTCTGTGCAATCAAGAATGCCCTGATACTGAGACTTTTAACGACCCAGAAATTTATTGGCGAATGGAAATGGAACATCATATTGGCTTCATCGTAAAGGCAGATAATCGAGAACGAGTTATTGAGTTATTGGAAGATTATACCAAGAGAATTTATGACAGATTTCACGCTTCCGCTCCAGTACCTGATGTATCAGCTCATTAAGCGGAGGAAAGGAGACAGGAAAAGGGGAGAAAATATGTGCTAAATCCCCCCCCCTTTTCCTGTCTCCTTTCTTCCTTTTCCCTTTCTCCTGCAAATTTACTTTCGTTTATAAAAATGCAACTTCACAGGCGTTTTACTATTACTTTCTTCGCTAATCGTATAATATCCAGAACCATCTTGAGCGAAACAAACACCTTCGCCCTGTGATTCAGCCGTGTAGGGCAACATCGTTGGCGGGCGTTTCAAGGCATCGGGAATACTTTCGTTAGTGTTTCTTCTCCAATGGAAAATTTGAAGATAATTTTTGATAATTATTTCCTTATTATCAACCGAAATATTTCCATCTGTTATAAAACTTGGTGTACCCGGAATATTCGAAAAATTTAGTTCCTGTACGAATTCAGCGTTGGTAGTTTGAGTGTAAGATTGTGGATAAGACAATTTGTACATGCGTTTGCTGTTCTCACGTTTGCTAATAATAAAAATATCTTTGGAAACCTGATCAATCAAAAAACATTCTGCATCTCTCGGTCCATCGGGATATTTGAATGATATTTTCTGTACATTTTTTAGGGTAACATATTGAGCGGTAGTTGTTGTAATGTCTGGCTCTGGAACTCTATAAATTGCAGACTCGGCATGAAAAGCATAATTATCACCAATTTCTCCAACATAAAGGTAAGAGCCTTCAGGAAATTGAGCCATTGAAATTGCTTCCCAATCACGATTTGTGACTCCTTCTAAATTAAATTCACGGATACCTTTGCCGTTAGCATCCAACAAAAAGATGCGATTGCTATCACCGCTGTCATTATGAGTCCAAAGAAAGCCCTTATTCCGATAGCTTGCTACTATTCCAGATGCTTCTTGTATTTGTCCAACATTTTCAATTACGCCCAAGTCTTGAGAATCGTTAAAACTATCAATCGGCATTATCATTTCACCACATGATACACAAAGTATGGCTAAGAGGTATTTTTTCATAGGTTTAAATTGGGGGAATTAGTATTTTTACAACTATTTGATTATCAAAACGTCACTAAGTATTTTTGTTAATTTACGTGCAAAAGGTATGATTTTTAGCACAAGTTTCCAACCATTCTACTCCTAAATTATTGGATAGTGCACTGCGGATTGTAGCTCAAGTTGCTTTTTCCATTCCATTGATTTTCTTTCGTACTCAATTTCTGATTTGTAAAATAAAACACACTTTCAAGCAAATCATTGAAAATTTCTTAATAAATCCTTCGCAACTATTACTGCCTGATTCTTGGATTCTCAGTGTGGTTTTTATCAGGCGAAAAACTATTCAGTTATCGTTCTTGCAAACCAATGACAGCGAATCGTTGCTTGGGGATGAATCTCAAATCGAAACGGAGAACCGTCAAAACACCACCGCAACTTTATTACTGCCTTTGAGACGAAATACGATAAAATAATCTTTCATTGATGTATTCAATGAGTTGCCTTAATTCGCCAACAAAAGAGGTTTTATATAGATTTTTCGAGAGATACTTTTGCTCTTTCATTTCAAAAATTACCTTTAGTTCCTTTATTTTCGGCACCTTATCTTCATAAGTAATGCAATGTTTAAGTAGTTGTTCGTATTTCGATGTTCGGAAATTAAATAACTGATAATCAGATATTTACTCCAAATAAAAACGTCGTTTAAATTACATTGATTACTTGTCCTCGGAAAAACAGATTGGGACGAATCCTATTTCCTCTATTTTCTTTAATAAAAGGGCGTTATTAAATCCAGCATCTGTACTAAGAATATTTCAGATTTATCGTAACATTTACTAATTTCATTCAAACAGATTGGCTAATTCTTGTACACATTTTTCTGCAATTGATGAACACGTCTCGCCTGATTTGAGAGTTTTAACGACCAAGGGGTAAAACCTATCATTCAGCATTACACCCCCGACGCTCATTTTATAACGCCAAACAGTCTTACTAAATTGACTGGTAATCCATAAGATAAATTGCCAGAATGGACGGCGGCAAAAGCGGGGGATACCACACCCCAAGTAATGATTATTGACACGCAATCCAAAACTGTAAAACCCTTAAATTATGCACATTACGAATTCATTAGACAAGTTATATAAAATAACTGGTCACTGAAATTACTCAAGATATTTGTAAAAATCAAACTAAATTCCATTTAAAAACATGGTACTAAGACGAGAATTTTTAAAAAATACTTTCCTTTTGGTAACTGCTTGTGCCGTAACACCTTTTTCAAATATCAAAGTATGGATATAATATTCGAAGGGTCTGATATCTTAGATCATAAACTCGTAATACTTCCTGTTATTCCAGATGATAAACGAAATACCCTTGACGACTACAAAATATGGCTGATACTTTTGATAAAATTGGAGATAGTGCAGAAAAGAAGGCATTAAATTCGGCTATCACAATCATGCCTATGGCATTAAGCCCAAGTTATGAAAGAGATTTGAATGATTTATTATCTTTAAACCCCTTTTCTTTCAACTCCATAAAACAAAAAACGCTCGTAGCAGAGCAACGAACGTTTTGGTATCACCTAACCACTAAATATATTCTTTTCAAATGATAATTAATATTTCATTTGTGTTTAGAATTTTGCTTTAAATCTTGCCGATTCCAACTGAGCTTGTTTTCCCTCTGAGTTGTTGGCAATAATAACTAACTCTCCCTCAATCTCACTATCAGTCAATTTGATGATATTCACACGACCAACGCCATTCTTCAAACCTTCATCGTTGGCCAGAGTTGTTTGATAAAAATTAGTTTGTTCACGAAACTTATCAACATCTCTTATTAGGTTTCCAACGTTCTGAAAGTCACCTTCACCCGGGATAAAGAACGTTCCTTTGTCTGTAACATTGTACAACTTCACAAAAACTGATTCAGGACTGTTATTATCGGTAACTACAATCGTTAAAACCGTAACGCCTCTTTCAGCACTTTTCTTTACTACAACCTTGTCTGAATATAATTTATGATTTATACTATCTCCAAAACTAATCTTTCCTGAAAAATAACCCGTTGAAATTCTATCAACTGATTCCAAATTTTTTGCATACGTAATAATGGTTACCACTGAAAGTAGTAAAGCACAAACAAATAAAACTGGATTATTTTTAAGCGTATTTTTCATATATTTTTTTGAATGCTAAAACATAAAATATTAAGATAAGAAATTTTAGACAGGTTTTATTGCGAGTAAAATGACCTTCAAGGTTCTAAAATTTGTACTATTCCTATATTTTAGACACAAAATTACACTTTTTTACTCATTAAATCAATTACTTTTGTTACGATAAATGATTTAAAATTATTAAACGGTCATTAAGTTGATTAATGTAGTATTAACTTGTTTGATGCTAATTTCAAGATACAAATTTTGAACCAAATTACTGTTTTAGAGAGTGTCTCACAGTGATTAGACGCATAAATCTTCAAAAAGGTTGTATGAACTTAAAAAAAATAACAATTATTTTAAAGCTCTTTATTTAATTTTGTAATATGAACTACTGCGACTTAACTTTTCAGAATTAAAGTTCAGTAATTTGGTTCAACTTCCAATAAGTTATGTCATTCTCAATCAAAGTTATACCAAAATCAATTCCTATGAATTTATCAATTAATGCAACAACTGAGAAAAGTGATGTTTTCAGCCAAATTGCTTCCGAACTATCCTCATTGGGTTTAAACATTGTAAAGCAAGATCAAACTCGCCCCTGGGGTGGTTTTTTTGTATTAGATGAAAGTCAAGCACAAGCGTTTGCAACACTTTATTTCCCTCAATTAGAAATGTCTGATATTCAGATTACGAATAAATTATCTCCTAAAATTTTGGTTGTAGCTCCCCATAAACGTTTGTCATGGCAATATCATTTTCGCCGTGCAGAAATTTGGAAAGTGATTGCTGGAACAACGGTCGGAGTAAAAATTAGCGACAACGATGAACAATCTGATGACGTAAAAGTCTTAGAATCAGGCAGTTTTATTCAGATGAATACAGGAGAACGCCATCGTTTAATTGGCTTAGAGGGTTGGGGCATTGTGGCAGAAATCTGGCAACACACCGACCCAGAAAACCCATCGAATGAAGATGATATTGTGAGATTGCAGGACGACTTCGGGCGGTAGGACTTGGTAAAAAATTAGACCACGGATGATACGGATTTGACTGATTTACACGGATTTTTTTATTGTTATCATTATAAATTCATTTTGATATTAAAATTTCATTTTATTGTTTTTTTTAAATTTTATCCGTGTAAATCCGTCAAATCCGTACCATCCGTGGTCTAATATCGGTTAGTTTTTTAGTAAACTATCCAGTGCCTTATGATATTCTGGAAACTCGCCTAAATTTTTATGCCTACCGCCTGGAATTGTTGTTAAGATTTCGGACGGTTTTTTATTTAATAATGCTGCCAATTTCAGACTGGATTTATAAGGGACAACAGCATCCTTTGTGCCATGAAAAAAGTGTATCGGGCATTGGACTTGCTTGATAAAAAGATCAGTACGGAATTGATATTTTAAAATCGAATTATATGGAATTAAAGGAAAGTAACTATTGACCACATCCCCAAGGTTAAAATAGGGTGTCTCCAACAACAACATTTTAGGCTTATTCTCCGCTGCCAAACGAGTGGCAATTCCTGTTCCCAATGACCTTCCGTACAAAATAATTTCATTTTCTGGAAATCGTTTTTTTGCCCATTCATACACATAAGCGGCATCCGAATGCAAAGCTGTCTCGGATAATTTTCCAGTTGATTTTCCGAATTGACGATAATCAATCATCAAAATATCGTAGTTGTTTCTCGTAAAATCAACGGCGTGTTTCCCCCATCTTCTGAGGTCATCGGCATTGCCGTGAAAATAAACAATTAATCTTTTCCTTTTTGTGGAATCCGCCTTGAAATATAGGGCATTTAGCTTTACATTTTCCTCTGGGTTGAACCACATTTCTTCAAAATTTCCTTTGAATTCATACCGATAATCCATTGATAACTTAGTATTTCTGAAAAGGAAATTTTCTTGAAATAGAATGGCTATTGCAACGAGTAAAACGTAAATTAGAACAATGTATATCAACACTTTTCGAAAAGTTTTCATGTTTACAAAGATAAAAATTAAGTAGAAACAAACAATGATAATATACGTGAGCGGAAATACTTATTTAAAATATAGCCTTTCAAATATTCACATAACCATTTATCATTTTCTAAAGATGCTTCCCAAAATAATACAAATTATTTTTTATAACTATTTCAACAAAATATAAAATTATTATTACCAAATCCTTCATTCTGCCCATTAATCAGGCTTCCTTATCATATTTACAAAACTATGTTTCTAAAAATAGTTATAAAAACTTTGAACTTATAAAAAGTTTCCATAGTTTTGCATTTGGAAACTTTAAATGTTTTAGTAGTTTATTTTAATGATATTTATTAAACCATTATCAATCCTAACCTAATAATACTTCGGAACTATGCACAATTTGGCGGAGTCACCTCTCCCCAACCCCTCTCCTTAAAGAGAGGGGCTTTAAGCCAGATTAAAGTCCTTCCCTTTAAGGGGAAG
>JAYVIV010000258.1:0-2842 GCA_043769985.1 Arcicella sp. | reverse complement strand
GGCGTATTGGATGTGACTTCCTTTGTCTTCAATTTCATATCCTGCTCTCAAACGAGCATTGTAATAGATAAAAAGACGACTTACATCAAATGCTTTTTTGGCTAAATACTTTTTAATTAAATATTCATACGCCCCTGCCACCGCATTTGCCGTACAGCTACTCAAGCTTTTTTGATCCTCAACTTCGGTCATGAAAGAACGTAAATCTACTTTGGGAGGAAGCGTAGCACTTTTGGTGTCAGATGAAGCTTTATACTTTTGAACGTCTGAACTTGGGGTTAAGTAGTCGTACCCTTGAATTTCACGGTCTGAACCGCCTTGATTTTTGAATTTTAAACTCATGGTTAATACAATGGTGCCTAAGCACCGTTAAAGTGTTAGCGTTAAATTATGAGAAAGAAATATAAACGATTGTTTTATGCCCTTAAAATTGGAGATTAGTGGTTACTATCGTTTTTTTCAAGAACGTAATAATGTTTGTTTCACAAGAAGTACGCAAAGAAATAACTTTTTTTTTACATTTCAATATCTTGGAATACGAAACTTATCAAGTGGAGAAAATCACCGTAAATTTATAGAAATTCAAGAAATTTTAACATAAAATAAGAATTTTTAAATTATCAATAAAAATACTTTAACCATAGATTTTCCTTACTTTTGAAAAGAATTAAATTTTTCTCAGACCTTTATGAACAAACTCGAATTAAGAACGGTAAATGTGACTCGCTATGTTACACCCTTGCGGGAAGGTGGCTCGATGCCTGCCATTGTGGAAGCCGATGATGGGTTTCTCTACGTACTTAAATTTCGTGGAGCTGGTCAAGGCTTGAAGGCATTAATTGCTGAATTGATTGGTGGAGAAATGGCACGTGCCATGGGTTTACGTTTACCCGAATTGGTATTTATGAATTTAGTAGATACTTTCAGTAAAACTGAACCCGATGAAGAAATTCAAGATTTATTGCGAGCGAGTACTGGTCTAAATTTGGGTTTGCATTATTTATCAAGTTCCATCACTTTCGACCCACTCGTCAAGGATATTGACCCAAAGCTTGCTTCTCAAATTGTTTGGTTAGATTGTGTATTAACAAATGTGGATAGGACTCCACGCAATACCAATATGTTGATTTGGCATAAAGAATTATGGTTGATTGACCATGGTGCAGCTTTATATTTTCATCATAATTGGGATAATTGGGAGGAGCAAGCCAAACGCCCTTTTTTGCAAATTAAAGACCATGTTTTGTTGCCCCAAGCCTCTGAATTAGAAACAGTTAACATAGATTCTCGAAAGATCTTCACTACCGAACTAATAAGAGAAATCATTAATTTAATTCCTGATGAATGGTTAGGAGAAGATGGTTCGCCAGAGGAACAAAGAGAAGTTTACCTAAAATTTATAGAAACCAGAATTGAAATATCCGATTTATTAATCAAAGAAGCCAACCATGCAAGACAAATACTTATATGAATACGCCGTCATTCGAGTTGTGCCGAGGGTGGAACGTGAAGAATTCTTGAACGTTGGGATAATACTTTATTGTTCAAAACAAGGTTTTTTAGAGACTAAGATTAATCTAAACCAAGAACGCCTTAAAAATTTTTCATCCGCAGTTGAATATGCAGAATTGCAACAATACTTGCAAACTTGGAAGCGTATATGCAAGGGCGGAACAGAGGGTGGTTCAATAGGATTTCTGCCGATTGCTTCCCGTTTTCGTTGGCTTACTGCCACTCGCAGCACTATCGTACAAACGTCAAAGGTTCATCCTGGATTTTGCGATAATCCCTTTGAGACGCTGGAATGCTTGTTTCAAACATTGGTTTTATAAAATATGCAAATATAATTTTATGGTCACATTTAATCTTTTGTGTTAGAAACAATAAATCATAACATCTATACTACTTCTCTATTGTACCCGAAACACACACAAGTAAGCATTGAAAGTGGTAAATTTGAAATACCTTTGTTCTAAAAATCATCAACATAACAAACAACCCTTCAGTGAAAAAACTATTACTATTTTTATCCTTATTCCTGATCAGCCTGACTATTTCAGCCCAAAAAATTAACGAAAAATACCAGTACCACATCAATAAAGCTACCAGTGAAATCAGGATTGATGGCAAGTTGGATGAGGAACAATGGCAACGTTGCGAATCTGCCACAGACTTCTGGATGATTACCCCCGCCGATACCTCAAGAGCAAAATGCAAGACCATAGCAAAATTCACTTATGACGATAAATATCTTTATTTTTCCGCTATAAATGCTCAGCAAAAACAAGCTCCATACATCGTAGAATCATTAAAAAGAGATTTCAATTTTGGTCGAAACGATAATCTTTGGTTGATTCTTGAACCTTTCAATGACCTTACGAATGGTTGGGTATTTGGAACAAATGCTGCGGGAGCTCAATTTGATGGACAAATTGGAGAGGGAACTAACTTGAACCCAAATTGGGACAATCGTTGGATATCTCAGACCAGCTTTGATGGTCAAAATTGGACTCTTGAAATGGCAATTCCTTTTAGTTCTCTTCGTTATAAAGCCAACGAAACTACTTGGGGAATGAATCTGAGTCGCTTAGATTTAGGTTCAAACGAAAAGTCTTCTTGGGCTCCAGTTCCACGTCAGTTTTTTTCAATTACGCTTGCCTACACGGGGACACTCGTTTGGGATAATCCTCCTCCTGCTCCAAAAACCAATATTTCTATCATTCCTTACGTTTTGGGAGGAATCAGTAAGAATTTTGAAAAAGGTGAGGATGTAGTTTTCCGAAAAGATATTGGAGGGGATGCTAAAATTGCGGTTTCTCCGTCCTTAAATCTTGACTTAACC